>CATEYX010000167.1 GCA_949511925.1 Cryomorphaceae bacterium
CCTGACACAATAAATATAAAGAAGAAGGGTCGTAGAAGCAATGGTTCAGACATAACAGATATAAGCATAATAATCATTAATAACCATTTATTATCATTTATTATTTGCTGCTTGAAGAACATATAAATAAGAAGAATAGCTGTAGGGAAACCCATAGCAGCAAAAAGAAACATAATTGAGTTACTACTTCCTTTATCCGTTCCTGTCATTTTAGACTCCACTCCTATTTGATTCTGAAATGCCTGTAAATTAGATGATGAAAAATAAAATTCTTCTCGCATTCCCTGAAACTGATTAAGATCCAAACCTATTCCCGTAAGCGGATATTCAGCAGCAATAAATAAGGGTTGCGTTAAATCAAACAACCTTTTTTGAAATGAAAACTCTTTTTCCCCTTGAAATTTTTCCTCTACATTTAAGTTAAATATCATAACAACAGGAATAGTAAAAAATATAAATAAAGACACTAACCATTTATTATTTTTCAGCTCTTTTAATATATAAACCAATGATTGTAACAACAGTAATGCAATGCCAGTAGTAGAATAAGTTGTAACAATAGTAACTGCTGCTAATACTAACATAAATCTACTCTTCTTAAATATAAAGGCATCAAGAAAGAAAAATATATTCAAAAAAACCTGTAAAACACCTGGCTCCCAGAATAAACCCTGATTCCTACAAAACTCTAACCCAAAAAGTGTGATTATCCCCCTTTCAGTTGTATAGAAAAATAAATTAAGAAAAGTTTCGCATTCATGATAAGTAGACGAAATGATAGAAAGGTTATCATTAATAAAAAAGAAGAATACAAAGTTTAAAAGAGAATGAAAAACAATAATTTGAAGTACTTTATACAAACTAAGAAGTAAACGATTTTTATTATTAGCAAAATGCGTTAGAGAAAAAACTGATACAGATATTACCATAAAATAGTAATAATATTTATTTATTTCTTGATCATTTACTGCAAACAGATAATTAATTATGAATAAACCAAACAATATTATTATTGTAATTATTGATGAATTAAAACTAATTTTGTGTATTTTCTTACTCAATAAAAAATATGATATACTTAAAATAGCCAAGAAAATTCCATAAGATAGATTTCTGTTAAAAACAAATAACAGCCCTCCTGAACTCATTACCAACATGAATACAATAAGATTATCAAGAAATTTTTGTTTTAAAGTATAAATCATTATTTCCAATTCATTTTTCTGCCTAACAATCCTTCAACTATTTCAATGTCTTTACAAAAGTAATCATTAAGTATATTTTTTCTTTCTTCATTAGATAATTTAGGAGGGGTGAATGTAGTAATATTTAACCTTTGAATTCTATTTTTTATGATTTGTCTTATTTTTAAAGATGGGAATATTTTCTTAATTATTTGACGCCACCATCCTGATTTTTGCATTAGACTTTTAAGCCAAATAAATTTAGCTTTACTTGCTTTATTACTTCTTATATTAAAATTAATATCTTCCTCATTTAGTTTAAGAAACTTAAATACCTTAACCATTGTCTGTTCTCTTTCTGCTACAAAATCTTCTTCAAAATGAAGAATTAAGAAATTATCTTTAGAAAATAATGCAAAATATCTTTGAAGCATATCCGCATATTTACCCTGTTCAACATAAGAGTTCCTTAAATAAGTAAGATAATTATTTTTTTCATTTACCTTTTTTTTAAGTGCATCCTCAAATGATAAATGCTCATGTAAATCTCTTTTAGAATGCAAATAATGAGAATATGCTCTATCAACTGGATTCCTTAAGATAATTATAAATTTTACACCCTCTCCTAATAAAGCAAGGATTCTTTCAGGAGCATACTTATCAAACAAATAAGTTGGGGTGAAATCTCCAATACATTTCTCTTTCTTCACACCACTAAAATAAGTCTTCTCATACCAAGAAACGCCATGTTCGTAAACAGTTGAAATATCGAAAAAATGGGGTTCTTTAAACGAAGGAATAAACACATCAGAATGTTGCTTTAAGATATCATAAAGGCTAGTTGTACCTGACTTAGCGGCACCAATACACATGAAATTTGGTAAACTCATCTTGTCCAGTTATTTAAATCTTTATCTAATAATAAAGAAAGTTTTTCTATATCACTTTTATAATATTCTTTCAACCATTTTTCAGTTTCAGGATTAATCTTTTCAATTTTATTTGTATTTCCTTTTTGCAAGTTTACCATAATGCTTTTCCTTAAACTTTTAAATGGCAATAAGAATTTCACTACTGTCTTGAATGGGGTTTTTTTCATCATAAGTGATTTTATCCATTCATTCTTCCATTCCCAACCACCTACCATATGTTTTTCTTCAGCATTAACTTTAAAAGCATCTACATCTAGAAACTTAAAAATATTATCAATTTCTGAACTAAAATCATTTATATAATCATCATAAATTATAACATAAACACTGTCAAATTCTTCAATAAATTTTTTTACCTGTTCAAAATACATTCCTAACTCTAAATACCTAGAAGCAGGAGTCATATTACTAGTATTATGATATCTATTTTCTGATTGATCAAGCGCCTTTTCAAATGATAAAGATTCCATAAGATTATATCGTTTTACATGCTGATATCCAGAATATGCGCGTTCTACAGGATTACGTAACATAATAATAATTTTAACCTCCTTAGAAAGATATTTGTTAATATTCTTAATAGCAAATTCAGGAAATGACAAATACATCACACTAGATTCACCTCTATATTTCATATTGGAAGCTTCCTTGAAAAGGAATTTATAATCTTCTATATTAAGGACTCCTTTAGGAATTCTTTGCTCACCTATCTCTTTATTAATTAAAAAATGTGGCTCTTTTGGGGAACACATAAAAACTGATGGGTGTTGATTTAAGTAATTATGCAAAGAGGTCGTTCCACTCTTTGCTGCCCCAACTATTAATAGATTTGGTAAAGCCATTATTCTTTCCAATTTTTTAAATCAATATTCAACAATTTTTCCAATTTTTCAACATCACTTCTGAAAAAACTAATTAGTTCCTTCTTTGTTCCAGGCTTTATTGGTTTTACCTTTTCTTTTAGAAAATATTCTAAAAATACTCTAAACCTCTTTCTTAATGTTTTAGGGAAAATAACCCTCAACTCTTTTTTAATAACATTATCTTTCATGAAAAATTGTTTCAGAAAAGAAAATCGCCAACTTTTACCACCAACATTATATTTAGAATCAGTATCTAATTCCACACTTCTTAAAATACCTAAAAAAGCTAAAGTTAGCTTAACGACTGCCTTAGTGTTCTGTAGAAAATCTTCATGCATAACAACATGAACATTCTTAAAATTCTCAATATAAGCGCTAACCATATTATGATAAAGACCCATATCCTTATACATAACCATTGGAGTTAAAGTAATATCATTTTCTAATCTATTCTCCTCAACCTCTAATGCTTCTTCAAATGATAACGGTTCCTTTAGACTTCTTGAAACATGCGTATAAGCAGAAAAAGCTCTATCTACAGGGTTGCGTAACATGATGATAATTTTAACATCATCACCTAAATATTTTTTAATATTTTTAATAGCTTCATTGTAATAATACAAATACAAAACAGTTGATTCTCCAATAGCTTTTTCATTTACAACATTATTGAAAAGAGCCTGATAGGACTCTAAATCCCAAACACCATTATGCAATCTATCCTTTACTAGATCCTTAATTAAAAACCTTGGCTCTTTAGCCTTCATCCCTTGTTCATTATATGAAGGCATAAATACATCTGGGTGTTGATTTAGATAATTGTGCAAAGAAGATGTTCCACATTTTGCAGCACCTACTATCAAGAAATTTGGCAAACTATTTCTCATAATTATCTTTTAAGAAAGGGAATATAAAATGTATAGAACCCAAATTCTTGTTTTACAAAATAAACCATAATAAGATTCCACATTGATAGAGAGATCATACTTGCCAAAGCAGCACCATTAATTCCGAATTTTGGAATCAGAAAGAAATTTAATATTACATTCACAATGGCTCCTACAAATAATACATTCATGAAAATCACCTGTTTGCCTGTCATCTGAAGGATATTCCCTGCTGAACCCGAAAAAGAACTAATTAATTTACCAAAAGATAAAAACACAAATGCTTTTACCCCAACTTTAAATTCTTCACCAAACAACCCTAACAGAAACTCAGGAAAAGAAAAAAACAACAACACTAAAGGAAGAGTGGCTAAAAATATCATTTTAGAAGATTGATGTGCTACTTTTTTCAAACCATCAAAATCTTTTTTACCATATAACTCAGCAAACTTAGGAGAGGCAATACTATTAATCGCCATTAAAGCTATACTAGCAAACATTGACAACTTAAAAGCTGTAAAATAAATCCCAACTTCTTCCGAACCCATCATGTTTCCTAACATCAATTTATCAGTCCAAGCCATAATAAATTGAACACTCTGAGCAAACATAAGCGGAATAGATACTTTTAAAATCTCACTATATTTTAACTCTTCAATTTGTTCATCATCACTAAATCGCTTAATTTTATTATAACTATTAAAGAAAACAATAAATGCTAAAAGAGATACTATCGCTAAAGATGAAAGGTAAGCATAAACAGGCACATTTCCGTCTACAAAAAATTGAGTTATTATAAAGATTGAAATAATAGAAAAAGTAGCTTGTGCCATTCTATAAAAAAAAGAAAACTCAGCTATTCTTTTTAATCCTCTTAAACTTTGATAATGCAACATAAAGAATGACATAGGCAAAACAAAGAAGGCATTTAGCCTAACATGTTCTACTTTAGCATGAACTAAATTTGCAATATCTTCTGAGAGATAATACATTAATAAAGAAAATAAAAGAGATGAAATGCTTAGTAAACGAATTATCTTACTTCTAAAGAGTTGAATACTTTTCCATTTTCCTTGCTTTGCAAAAGAAGCTATAAATCTAATTGAAAAAGTATCCATTCCAAATTTAGAAAAAAGAGTAAAAACCCTTAGGACGACAATAGACAACACATAATCCCCTAAACCTTTTGCTCCAAAATAATGAGCAATTATTAATGTCAATAGAAAACCCATTACCTGCCCTCCTATTCTTATAACAAAAGACAATCCTCCTTTCTTGAAAAGCTCAGAAAAATCATTATCCTGCAGTGCGTTTAGAAATTTTTCTTTCATAAATTACTTTACCAAGAACCACGGATTAAGCAAGTTCTCCTTATTATAAATCACATCCTCAGTTGAATTATATTGTTTAACCGAAAAACCTGCATATTTAGCAATTGCATGCCCTGCTCCTGTATCCCATTCCATTGTTGGTGCATACCTAGGATAAGCATCTGCCTTCCCCTCTGCAACCATACAAAGTTTTAATGATGAGCCAACCGCCAAGACCATTACATCCCCATGCATTTTTTTCATTTCATCAAAAAACACTTCTGTTTCGGCTGACATATGAGACCGAGAACCAACAATTACATAATCTTTTCTTTTATAATCAATTGGTAATGAATCGGATAGTGAAATTAAGGTTTCCAGATTTTCAATTACTGAATTAACACTTACTTTATAAGACCCTAAGCCTTCCATAGCAAAATATAACTCTTCTTTTACAGGAACATAAATAACACCCATAATCGGATTTCCATTATGAATCAATGCAATATTTACTGTAAATTCACCATTTCTTTTTACAAATTCTTTTGTGCCATCTAAAGGGTCAACCAACCAAGAATACTCCCAATCCTTTCTTTCTGAATAAGTAATTTTAGCACCTTCTTCACTTAAAAAAGGAATACCTGTTCCTAATAAATAATGTTCTATTACTTCATTGCAATTTTTATCCGCCAGAGTTAAAGGAGATTTATCATCCTTATGCTCAACATCAAAATCGGAAGCATATACATTCATAATAGCGTGCCCACCTTTAATAGAAGCGTTAATCGCTTTTACCAATAATTCATTAAAATTCATTTTCGTGCTTTTCGTTATTAATAAATACCGCTTTAGATGTTCCAATTCTTGTTGCTCCTGCTTTTATTATTTCCAAGCAATCATTAAGACTTGAGATTCCTCCAGAAGCTTTTATTTGTAAATTTCCAGCAACAGATTTAATGGCTTTAACGTCTTTAACTGTAGCTCCATAGTCACCATAATATCCTGTAGATGTTTTAATAAAAACTTTATTTGCATTTTGCGGAAAGTTAGATTGTACAAGTTTCGAAATCCTTTTTGCAATTGCTTTTATTTCATCTGCTGACAATGCACCTGTTTCAATTATCCACTTTACTATTTTTTTATTTTCAAGTACTATCTTAGTCCCCTCAAGAATATCACTATTAAACTTAGCAAAAGCACCTCTTTTAAATGCATTATAATCACAAACATAATCAATGTCATACGCCCCACTTTCAATAGCTGATTTAGCTTCAATTATTTTTTTTTCAGTTGTAGAATTTCCAAAAGGAAAATCAACCACCGTTCCTACTTTTAATTTTGATTTAGATGTCTCAATTAATTCCTTGGCTATTGCTATAAATTCAGACCGAATCATAATACATGCGAAATTTGCATCAATTGCTTCCTTTATTGCATTGATAACAATTTCTTTTGTTTCAGTCTGTGAAATCCCTGCTTCAGCAGCGGTTTTTAGATAAGTTGAATCTAGATAGCTTGCTATATTTACTTGTTTTTCCATTGTCATATTTTCAAAGCCAAATCTAAATAAAATATCATATAATTGGCGCATTTTAAATTTGATAAATTTTACTAAATTTACAAACTTATATTATGATAGAATCCAAAGGCAATTTATTTCCAATTTTTGACGATATTCTACAAAAAAAGGATAAAGAAATATTATTACAACAAAATGCAAAAGTAATCTGGATGACTGGTTTATCTGGGTCTGGGAAAACTACTGTAGCTAAAGGAGTCGAAAGGCATCTACATTCTCAAGGGATATTAAACCAACTTTTGGATGGAGATAATATCCGTGTTGGAATTAGTAATAATCTTACTTTTTCTTCAGAAGATAGAACTGAAAATATAAGAAGGATTTCAGAAGTGAGTAAGCTTTTTCTAAATTGCGGAGTAGTAACCTTAAATTGTTTTGTAAGTCCGACAATTGAAATTAGAAATATAGCAAAAGAAATAATTGGCATAGAGAATTTTATTGAAGTATATATAAACGCCTCTGTTGAGACTTGTGAGAAAAGAGATGTAAAAGGTCTCTACCAAAAAGCACGAAAGGGAGAAATTAAAGATTTTACAGGAATTAGCGCTCCATTTGAAGCTCCTAAATCTCCAGAAATAGAAATAAACACAGCCCAGCTTTCGATTGATGAATCGGTACAGAAAGTTTTGGATTATATATTACCGATTATAAAAACAAGTAAAAAATGAGTTCATACAACTTAACACACTTAAAGGAATTAGAATCGGAAGCAATTTTTATTCTAAGAGAAGTGGCTGCACAGTTTGAAAAACCTGTAATGTTATTTTCTGGAGGGAAAGATTCTATTATCATGTTCCATCTTGCCAGAAAAGCATTTCATCCTGGAAAAGTGCCATTCCCTTTAATGCATGTAGACACAGGGCATAACTTCCCAGAAACTATTGAATTTAGAGATCAATTAATGGTAGAAACAGGAGAAACACTAATCGTAAAATACGTTCAGGACTCCATTGATAATGGAACTGCAGTAGAAGAAACTGGAATAAATGCATCAAGAAACGGATTGCAAACCGTAACGCTTCTAGAAGGTTTAGAAGAAGGAAAATACGATTGTGCAATGGGAGGAGCAAGAAGAGATGAAGAGAAAGCAAGAGCTAAAGAAAGATTCTTTTCTCATAGAGATGAATTTGGACAATGGGATCCAAAAAACCAAAGACCTGAACTTTGGAATCTATTTAACGGAAGAAAAAAAATGGGAGAACATTTTAGAATTTTTCCAATTTCTAACTGGACAGAGATGGATGTTTGGCAATATATATTACATGAAAAACTTGAATTACCTTCCTTATATTTTTCACATAAAAGAGAAGTAGTAAACAGAGATGGCGTTCTACTTGGTAAATGCGACTACATACAATTAAAAGATAGTGAGCAATGGCTAGAAAAAACAATAAGATGTAGAACTATTGGAGATATGACTTGTACTGGAGTGGTAGAATCAGATGCAGTAAATTTAGAAGAAATTATTGAGGAAGTAGCAACAACAAGAGTTACCGAGAGAGGTGGTAGGGCAGACGACAAAAGATCGGAAGCAGCTATGGAGGACAGGAAAAAAGAAGGCTACTTTTAAAAAATAAAATTATGAGCGAAATGAAAGGATATTTAGATATGGAACTTTTACGCTTCACAACTGCTGGAAGTGTGGATGATGGTAAAAGTACTTTGATTGGAAGATTACTTTACGATAGTAAAGCCATCTTTGAAGATCAAATGGAATTATTGGAAGAAACAAGTAAGCAAAGAGGTGAAGAGGGTGTAAACCTTGCACTTTTAACTGACGGATTAAGATCAGAAAGAGAGCAAGGAATTACCATTGATGTAGCCTACAGGTACTTTGCAACGCCAAAAAGAAAATTTATTATTGCAGACACTCCGGGACATATTCAGTATACCCGAAATATGGTTACGGGAGCATCAACAGCAAACTTGGCACTACTTTTAGTAGATGCAAGACATGGAGTGATTGAGCAAACTAAAAGACATGCGTTTATTGCATCCCTTTTGCAAATTCCTCATATTGCTGTTTGTATAAATAAAATGGATTTGGTGGATCATAGTAAAGAGGCTTTTGATAAAATAAAAAAAGAATTTGAGGATTTTGCTACAAAATTAGAAATTAAAGATGTTCGTTTTATTCCTATTTCTGCACTTAACGGAGATAATGTTGTTGACCGCTCCACTAATATGGGTTGGTATGATGGTTCAACTTTGATGCACCTTTTAGAAAACATTCATATTGGTTCAGACCAGAATCATGTTGATTGCAGATTTCCTGTACAATTTGTAGTTCGTCCACAATCCAAAGAACATCCTGATTATAGAGGATATGCTGGAAGAATTGAAGGAGGAGTTTTTAAACCAGGAGATGAGGTAACAGTACTTCCTTCAGGATTTACATCTAAGATTAAATCTATCGACACTTTTGATGGTGAGGTTGCAGAAGCTTTTTCACCAATGTCAGTTTGTATGACTTTAACTGATAACATTGACATTAGTAGAGGAGATATGTTGGTAAGAGAAAATAATAAACCAACTATTGATCAAGATATTGACGTAATGATTTGTTGGATGAATGAAAAGAAAATGATTCCGAAAGGCAAATATACTATCCGACATACTAGCCAAACTGCAAGATGTATCATTAAAGAGGTAAAGTACAAAATGGATATCAATACTTTACACAGAATGGAAGATGAAAAAGATATAGGACTAAACGATATAGGTAGGATTACTATCCGAACTACTAAACCTTTATTCTTTGATAGCTATAGAAGAAACAGAAATACTGGGAGTATTATTTTAGTAGATGAAGCAACAAACGAAACAGTTGCTGCTGGAATGGTAATCTAGTTCATTACTAAACATAGGACTATAAAAAAAGCCAAACAGTAATGTTTGGCTTTTTTAATATTTTGAAATTCTTAATTCAAAGTAAAATTAATAGGAATTGTGTGTAACACACTTACTGACTTACCTCTTTGCTTACCTGATGTATACCAAGGAGACATTAGCTTTACAACTCGTATAGCTTCAGCATCCAAATTTTTATCGACACCTCTAACCACCTTAACATTTATCACTTTCCCAGACCTATCAACAACATAACTTACATAAACTTTCCCCGTTATATTATATTCTTTAGCAATGGCAGGGTAATTTACTTTCTCGTTAATAAATTTAAAAATAGCTTCTGCACCTTTCTTCTTCTTATATGTAAATTCTGGCATTTTTTCAACAACCATAAATACTTCATCATCATCTTCTTCAATAATTTCAATGATCTCATCTTCATCCGACTCAGTATCTTCAATTTCAATCTCATCCTCAATTATCACATCATCTTCAACAATTTCAATTATTTCTGGTGGTGGCGGTGGCGGAGGTGGCGGCTTTACTTCCTGTTTAGTAATTGGAATAATTTCTTCTTCCAAATCATCAAGGCTTAAAGCCCCTAAATTATAGGCTATTTTTTCATAAGTTTTGTACTCAAAAGCACCAAGCACCACTAACAAAGCGATAACTAAACCTATCTGTAAAAACAAGCCTCTTTTTCTTTCTAAATTTACTTCTGGATTCTTTTTTGGTTCCATAATATTTTTTATCCTACTAATTCCTGATATGCTGAAGCGTCAAGTAAATCATCTAATTCAGAAACATCTGAAATAGCAATTTTAATAACCCAACCTTCCCCATAAGGATCTGTATTAATTAATTCTGGCTCATCCTCTAACTTTTCATTAAACGATAAAACCTCTCCATTTATTGGCATAAATAAATCAGAAACTGTTTTAACAGCCTCTATTGATCCAAAAACCTCTTCTTTTTCAAGCTCATCACCTTCCGTATCTACATCTACAAAAACGATATCTCCTAGCTCACCTTGAGCAAACTCAGTAATCCCAATATAGGCATTACCTCCTTCAACTCTTAACCATTCATGGTCCTTACTATATTTTAATTCTTTTGGAAATTCCATTTAATTATTTTTTTTCAAAAATACATTTTTTTGTTGGGTAACAAAATTATCCGGCCAAGGTAAATCTCAAACTAAATCCTGCATTAGTAATTGCCCCTGGGAAAGTAGTTGAAATAAACGGATTTGTAACCACTCTATCATAAAACAACTTAAGATTTAACCTTTGATTCATCACATAATCAGCTGAAAATTTAATGCTAATTATCTGCTGTCCCATAGTTATTTGCTGCTGATCCTCAATTACTTTTCGAATAACTGTTTTATTATTTCGAATATTTAAGTCCAATTTCAAGTCCAGGTCACTTGACATCTTCTTACCTCTACCACCAGAAAGAAAGCTAAATTTAACATCCTGAATTCTATAACCTGTACCAATTACATACTCATTACTTGTAGTTTCAGTAAGCTGATTATTTGCAAGTGATAACGCTAAAACTCTACTTTTTTTAATTTCTATTTTTGTAATTAACGAATTTTTCCAAATCATATCAATTTTAAACAATGGACTAAACTGTTCATTAATAGTTACTTGTGAAATTTCTCTAGAAACGTGATAACTCATATTATTTATATTGATATTATCCCCATCTCCATATTCTAAGTTAGTTGTGTAACTTCCTACTGAATAAGTAGAACGATAAGCATGTCCAAGGCTAAAGGTTTTGAACCTCTTCTTAATTGCAGGAATCCTAATTAAACCGTCATAAGTAATTCCCCAATTTGGCAAAGGGATAGAAGGGAAAGCAGTTAACTTTGAGTTAGTAGGATTTCTCCCACCATAAGCAGCCAAGAAAGCTGGAATCATCACTTCTTGTGAGGTTGCTCCATACCCACCAGTTATAGTAGTGTCCAGGTTAGTAATAGTTTGCTCAATAGGATATCCAGTTAGCGGATCAATTCCACCATTAAAATTAGGATTATTAGCTGCTAATTGACGAGCGATATCTACTCTATATCCTCTAAACTTGCTAAAAGTAGAGGATTCATAATCATCATTATCACTTTTAAAAGCAGTACTCCAAGAAATAAATGAAACACTATAACCACCTGTTTCCATTGGGCTAAAATGATTGAACTTATTTTGAAAATCATCCCATCTCAAATACTTTGTTTCGTTATTTGAAGTGGTTTTGTTAGCCGTTAACTCAATTCTGAATTGTTTAACTGGCTCAACTGTACTTCTTAATGTTAAGTTTGTAGAAGTGTTGGTTTTATATAAAGTATTTAAGGTAGAATCCTTTGTAATCCAGCCTTTGTCTCCAGCATAATCTGTAATATCCCTCTGGCTACCAAATGCGAATGGTAAGCCAGGAGAAAGCGCTGACCAATCCTGACCCAAAAAGTGAGGTTGATTTAGATAGCCTGGCAAGAAAGTTCCTTTGTTTTCTGAATAATTAAAAGAAACATTTTTCACACTTAACATAAATCGTGTTAGATGTTTAAAAATCTCATATTTACTTTTCTTTTCCTGTTCAGCATCTTCCTTTTTTTCAGCATTTCTATTTCTAGAAACTCTTCCCTTTCCTGCCCTGCCTTGATTCAACTTTTTAAAATAAGGTACTTTATTATACAAAGTATTCATATTAACTTGCCCATTATACTGCTTAGAATTCGAATTCTGAATAGTATGCCCTAGGTGTTTTAATGCTAAAGGAGCTGAGGTCCAATTATAACTTGAATTATATCTAGTATTTAACGAAATAAAATTGAAAATAGGGATTTTATTTAATGGCACTTGATAATTCAAACTAAAGGCTTGATTATATGATGTTGCCCTACCAAAATCCCAAACATTATTCCAAATAGTATCCATTTTTTCTTTGTAATATGGATCACTTTTATCTAGCCTCCCAGCTGGCTCATCAATATTTGCTTTAGAAGTTACCGCAAAATCAATTTTTAGCGTACGGGTTAAATCATATTTAAACTCATACATTCTATTCCATTCAAACATCTTATTATAAGTAGGTGCAATAGGAAAAGAGTTTCCATAAGTAGAAGTTAAGTTTCTAAGCTGAGTTTCATTATAGTTTCTATTCACATCAGTTCTGAATGAAAATGACTTTGGCATAGTGTTAAAATTAATATCCTTAATTATCCTAAAGTAGGGTGATTTTGGAAACTTAACTTTCGCAAAGGGCTTTATATTTTTTGGCTGTGTATTAAAATTATAGGTTAACGCTCCCCTATAATTTACGGTACGATTTTCCTCTATATTTATATTTCGAATAAAGGTTTCATTTTTAGAATAAGACAAAGAGAAATTCTCAACATCATACACCTTTGGTTTCTTAGCTTTTTGACCTTTTTTAGTAGTTTTAGTTTTTCTTACATTAGTAAAATTAATGCTCTTACGCTTCACATAATCCTGAACGATATGCTTTAAAGAATCTTTCTCAGTCGTATTATCTAACGCTTTAAGAGAAGTAGTTAATAAAATATCAGGGTCAAGCGGATTGTAATGAGGATTTTTAACTGATTCCGAACGTCCAAAATACATAGGTACTTTAACACCAAAATCTTCTGGGAAAAATTTACCTAAATCAAATGAAGATGAAAAATCATACTGATAAGCATTGTACTTTTGGCGTTCATTTAATTTTTTTTCAATACTACCAAAACCAACAGTACTCATGTTTCCTGATAGTGTTACATTTCCGAAATCCGCCAAACGAGCTGTAAACCTACTATTAGCAGCCCAACCACCATACTCATCAAAATCTGTCAATCTAAGTTCGTTTACCCAAATCTGTCCACACTTTGGAAGCCCATCATCCTCAGAATCTAATGTTACTTTTTTAGGGTTTCTAATCCCTATCATTATCGTTTTAACTTGAGCCAAATTAGGATTACCTACAACTACAACTTTACCTCCTGAAGCATACTTTACATAAGGAATACTAACATCCGAACCATTAAAATTTCTTTCTTGTTTTGCTAACTGAAATATCTCAAAAGCAATATCTATTTCATTTTCTGTTGGCCATATATCACTTGGACTACTTGTATAATGGGAAGTTGGTTCTAAAGAAATTTCATACTCATAATAGTTAGCAGTAAAATCAGTTCCTAAACGAATAAAACAAGATAAATCTCCTTTTTTTAAATCATCTTCTTCCCCTTCAGCATGTACAAACATTTTCATACGCTTATAAGCTCTTACATCAATTTCAGCAGTTTTATATGCTGCCCGAGAATCTCCATCTTTCAAATCACAGACTTTAAGCACTAAAGACTGTTCATTCTGCTGCCTTAATGATGTAGTTGTGTTATCCACTTCCTGTTCAATTCCTGTAGGCAACACATAGTTAATTGGCGAACGATTTCCATTCTCTTCAATATTCACAGCCGAAACATCAAAGGTTGTTTCACCTTGATCATCTAATGGGATATATTCTCCTGGTTCAGCTAAAGAAAAATTATACCTTCTCCACTCTCCTCTCACTAATTCCAAAGTTGCAAAACGACAAATAATTGGTTGATAAAAATTAGTAAATGCTAAACGCATAAAACGAATAGATTTAAAATCACGAATACTTCCAATTATATTGTCGGGCTTATAAACAGGCACTCTAAATTGATACCATTTAATATTTCTTGTTTGCCCATTTTCAGTTTTTATAGTAGTTTCTAATACATCAGATATATGACTATCGCCCACATTCATACCAGGAAACAATTTCACTTTATATTGAAAATAACTTTCAGTCTCACTGAGGGTATGATCCCTATTTATATCCTCAGTGTTAGGCTGTGAAGATGCTGCTGTAGGATAACTTTCAGGAGAATTATCTGTAGTAACTGAATTTCCTTCCGTATTATTAAAATTCTTATATCTATCTAAAATTGAAGTTGATTTACTATCAAAATCACTTCCTCTGAAATAATGAAAATCATCAGCAGAAGGATCGTTTAATGCATTAATATACACTTGGTCAGTAACATCATAACCGGCAGATAGCAATTGCTGAATATAAACAGAATCAAAAAAAATTCTCTCATCAGAATTTCTTAAACCATCAAGACCAACATCCTGAAATTGACGAGAAGAAGGATCATTATCAAAGGCCTCAACTATTGAAAAATTAGTAGGCACTCTACCCCAGGCAGTAGTATCAACATCCTCAACTATTGCTGAAGTTGGCAATCCGTTTTCAAAACTTTTGTAACCATCACGCAATACATCTTCAGAAACATTACCTAGATGCAAGTACATATCTCCACCTGAATGATTGGCTAATCCATCCTCTTCATTAAAAGGATCCATCATCCAAAATTCAATAAATTCAATATTGGCTGATTCAAAATCATTAGTTTCCAACTTTCGCATTATTCCACCCCAACTACTTGAAGGACTAACTAATTTACCATATTCATCAATACCATTAACAGTATAATTATTCGACCCTCTTTCCTGAGGGTAATAAGCTAAATCAAGTAATGCTAAATTAGTAATTTGACTACCTAAATTAGGATCTTTATTAGGAAAAACCTCTGTTTCCAAAACCTCTCGAGAATAATGGTATGACTGTTGAGCGATTGTATTTCCATTCGCTAAAGTAATAGTCTTATTTACATTAGGAGGCGTAATAGAGGAGCTTCTAAAAAACAAAGGATCAATAGTATACCAAGCTAATTTCGCTCTTTTTGCACCATATTTTAAATTCTCACTAACTCCTGAAAATTCAGTTTGTGGATATTGAAAAGTAATATCTTGTCCAGCACCGAAAGGTAAAGAAGCCATGCGCCAAGCTCCCATATTTTTAATATCAATTGAAGTTCTGCTTGATTCAAAATCATCTATATAAGATATTCCATTACTACCAACCGCACTATGATGTCCAGGTATTAGATGTGCGAATTCACCAGTTGCAATTAATCTAGATTTTGATTTTGTTTCAATTAAAGGCAACCAATCAACAGCTCTGGTAAGCCAAGGAGCTTCAGTTTGATAATTCCCGTCTAATCCCCAAATAGTATTAGAAATTGGCTCTTCACCAG
>CATEYX010000168.1 GCA_949511925.1 Cryomorphaceae bacterium
ACTGTGTTAACAGTATCTGGTAAGCCTGAAACATCAATGATTTGTAAAGTAGATGAACTTCCTTCATCACACACTACATATAAGTAGCCATCATAATCATGATAATCTCTATGGATTACACCTCCTCCGGTATATGCTCCAGCAACAAAAGCAACTTCTGAACTATTTGATGGATCAGTAACGTCAAAAAAGTGCGTCCCTGCAGTTGAGCCAATAATTGCTATTTCCCTGTCATTAACGACCATTCCCCAGCATTCATTATAGGTATTGTCATATGTCCATGAACCAACTAGTGTTGTGTCTTGCCAATGGAATAAAAGATTAGCAGTTTGTTGTGCATTACTACTTATAGTAAGGAGTGATATGCTTAATAGTAGGATGATTTTTTTCATTATATTGAGGCTATGAGTTCTTTAATAATTAGGGTTAGTTTTGGTTCTGCTACTTCTGATACTGCTTGTATTTCTTCATGGGTTACCTTTTTTATTTTTCCAGGCACCCCAAGGTCAGTAATTACTGACATAGCAAAACAAGGAATATCCATATGTCTTGCTACAATTACTTCAGGTGCGGTGGACATTCCAACTGTATCGCCACCAATAATGCGCATGTATTTATATTCGGCAGGAGTTTCCAAAGTAGGCCCTGTTAAGGCAATATAAACTCCTTTTTGTACAGGGAGATTATTAGCTTTTGCTATTGTTTCAGCTTTTTCGATAAGGGTAGAACAATACGTTTCACTCATGTCAGGAAACCTTGGGCCAAGCTCTGCAATATTTTGTCCAATTAAAGGATTTGGAATTAAGTTAATATGATCACTTAATATCATTAAATCACCTACTTCATAACTAGGGTTTACTCCACCACTTGCATTGGAAACAATTAGGTTTTTGATGCCAAGTAATTTCATTACTCGTACAGGAAAAGTAACTTTATCCATAGTATATCCTTCATAAAAATGAAAGCGACCTTGCATGGCAACTACTTGTTTTCCTCCCAGATTTCCAAAAATTAACCGTCCTGAATGTCCTTCAACTGTTGAGAGCGGAAAGTTAGGGATGTCTTCATATGAAATGGAATGTTCAATCTCAATTTCATTCACTAAACCACCAAGTCCTGTCCCTAGTATTATACCAACTTGAGGGCTGCAGTTTGTTTTCTTTTGTAAGAATTCTGATGATTCTTTAATTTTTTTCAACATAATCAAGTATCTGTTTTTTAAATCTTTCTGACTGTTCAATTTTTATTTCAATAGGGATATAGTAAAAATTAACATCCTTAAAGTGAGGTAAAAATTCTTTTAGTTTTGTAGCGTCTTTTTCGGTGGTCAAGATAAGTTTTTTTGTGCTTTTTTCAGCATTGTATTTTGCTAAGATAGTATCAATGTCATTACTGGTGTAATTGTGATGGTCAGCATACTTTAAATGATTAATACTGTGTCCTTTTTCTTTAAGGTATTTGATAAGAGGATTTGCATTTGCAATACCGCTAACTAAAGTGATGCTGTAGTGGGTGTTTTCCTCTAGTTCAGTATTATTGCTTATGCATTTGAATTTATGATATTCAATTGCTGAAAAATAAGCTTTTTGATGCGAAAAAAGATGTAATTTTCCCATCATGCCTTTTTTCAAAGTAGGATTGGTGTTTTCAGGAGTTTTACTAAAAATTACAGCATTTGCTCTTGTAACTCCTTTTTTACTCTCTCTTAATTTCCCAACTGGCATAAGGTAGTCCTTATAATAAGGAGATGAGAAAGGGGTAATCAGAATGTTAAATCCTGCTTTTATCCATCTGTGCTGATAGCCATCATCTAATAGAATGACATCTACTTCAGGGAAATCTTTTAGGATATGTTGTACGCCTTTATTTCTGTTCTTTTCCACCACAACTAAGCATTCGGGATTATTTTGTTTTAGCTGCAAAGGTTCATCACCTATTTCAATAGCATTGTTGTTAATTTCAACAAGTTGTAAGCTAGAAGTTTTACGCCCATAGCCTCTGCTTAGTACAGCAACTTTATAGTTATTCTTTAATAAATCTAAAAGGTACTGGGTATGTGGTGTTTTCCCTGTTCCTCCTACGGATAAGTTACCAATACAGATTATTGGGATAGGGTGGATTTTTGCTTTAAAAATCCCATAATCAAATAATAAATTACGCATGCTTGTGATACTACCGTAAATGAATGATAATGGGAAAAGTAAATATCGCATAGGGCAAAGATAAGATTTAGATTTGAGATTCTAGAAATTGAGGAATAGACTTTGTTTTGTATTTTTGAAAAATGAATATTAAACAAATAACTAATTTTTTAGAGAGCTATGCTCCATTGGAATATCAAGAAAGTTATGATAATTGCGGTCTAATTATTGGAGATGCTAATGCTGAGGTTAAAGGCGCATTAATCACTTTAGATTGTACTGAAGCAATAATTGATGAGGCAATAGTGACAGGTTGCAATTTGGTAATTGCTCATCATCCTATCATTTTTAGTGGACTTAAAAAGTTGAATGGCTCTAATTATATTGAGCGCACGGTTATAAAAGCGATAAAGAATGATATTGCTATTTACGCTATACATACCAGCTTGGATAATGTACATAATGGTGTGAGTGCTAAAATTGCTGAAAAATTAGGATTAGAAAATTGTAAGGTTTTGGCTCCAAAATCTGATTTGTTGAGGCAATTGGTTGTGTATTGCCCTACCATAAATGCTAAAACTTTAAAAACTGCTTTATTTGAAGCAGGGGCAGGAACTATTGGAGATTATGATCAATGTAGTTTTACTTTAGTAGGAAAAGGAACTTTTAGGGCGAATGAAAATTGCACTCCTTTTGTAGGAGAAATAGGAGAAAATCACACAGAAAATGAGGATAGGATTGAGGTGATTTATCCTAAATTTAAAGAAAGAGCTATTTTGGATGCTATGGAAGTTGCTCACCCTTATGAACAGGTTGCTCATCAGATTTATGTGCTTGATAATAAACATCAATTGGTTGGGTCTGGAATTATTGGTGAACTGAATGTACCTGTTGAAGCACCAGTATTTCTTAAAAATTTAAAACTGTATATGCAAACAGATTGTGTGAGGCATACTCCTTTGCTAAAGCAACAAATTAAAACGGTTGCAGTTTGTGGGGGTAGTGGTAGTTTCTTACTTAAAAATGCAATGGCTGCAAAAGCGGATATTTTTATAACGGCTGATTTTAAATACCATGAGTTTTTTGATGCTGAAAATAAAATTGTTATTGCAGACATTGGGCACTATGAAAGTGAGCAATTTACAAAGGATTTGATTTATGATTTGCTTGTCAAAAATTTTACTAAATTTGC
>CATEYX010000169.1 GCA_949511925.1 Cryomorphaceae bacterium
GTCAAGAGCAACAGAAAGTTAATCCTGTTGATTATTATGTGTTTGGACACAGACATCTACCTCTAGAGCTTAAGATTAATAATAAAGCTACCTACATAAACCTTGGGGAATGGATAAGCCAAAAAACTTATGGAGTCTTAGAGAAGGGAATGTTAAAATTAGAAACCTATAAACAATAAAAAAGCCATCATTTCTGATGGCTTTCTTTTTATATTTTTTTGATTACTTCATAAGTAATTTATCCGTCATAACTATATCTCCATCAGCAACAACCTTAACAAAATAGATTCCTGTTTCAATATGAGACAAATCAATATTATTGATCACATAATAGTTGCTCTCTATATCACCACTAAATAAATGCATTATCTCTGCACCTAAAATATTCACTAACTTAACCTCAACCTCTTTATCAGCTAAATTATTAAGTTCAATAAATGTATTCCCATCTGTAGGATTAGGATAAATTGAAACTCTGGATGCAGGTGAAGCAATTATAGAGTTAGAAAGCATTAAAGTAGCGGCTTCTCCAATTTTAATATTATCTAGATAGAAATTATTTGCAGTACCATTAGTAACATATTCGAATTTGAATTTGATATTGTTATTTTTTAACTGATTCTTTGTCATAACTGTATCACTCCACTCATCAGTAGTTGGTTTGAAATTAGTTGAATACAAACCTGAATTAGCTACATCCACATTGGTTAACGAACCCAAAGTTCTCCATACTGCTCCACAATCATACGAATAATATACATTAACCTCATTCACAGGAAAAGTATTTACTGAAGCTCCTGAATACGAAAACTTAATTGCTGGATTTGTTAAAGCGCTTAGGTCATAAGCTACTGATATCAACTCATCAGTTTCACCTAAAGTCAGATTATCTTTATCTATCATCAAGCCTGCAGAACCAGATACGGCTACTCCATTTACCCATTCCCACGAAGAATTCTCAATTGCATTAAAGCTCCATTCACCTGTAGACTCACCTTTAGTCACTTGCCAGTCTAACGATAATTCAGAAACATTCTCAAAATCATAAGTATAATTTCCTGTATTATTTGAAGATGATGAAGGAGAAACAATAATTACACTTTCTCTTACAGTTGTTGATGCACAAGAGTTCGTGTAATAAGCAATATATGTTGTTTGCCCTACTTCTCCTCTATAAAAAAGAGTATCCATAAAGTAAGCATCAAAAGACTCACTTTCATAATTACCATAGTAATAAGTTAAAATCTCACCTGAAAAATGAACTGAATCTAGTTGCCATACAGAAAAACATAAAGCTAATCTATCATATTCTTCAATCGTAAGAGACTCACCATAATTAGCTGAAAAAACTAACTGGAAAGTATCTAATCCTAAAGGAAAAGATGAATGAGCTCCTAAAACACTATCTTCTGGAGCATTATATTTCCATGCAGATTCTATACTTAATGAATCTACATCAAGATGTAAACTAATATTTAAAGCATTCATAGCTGACAATTCAGCCTCAGTCCCTTGGACATTTAATGTTTCAACAATTGAATCATACGAATTTGCATTTAACAAATCTAAATCAGATAAACTTGAAGCTCTAGCCTCAGTTGTCTCATTGTATTCAATAGTTAACGATACATCAAAACTACCTGCTTCTTCATAATCATGAAC
Organism: Cryomorphaceae bacterium; assembly: GCA_949511925.1. GTDB lineage: Bacteria > Bacteroidota > Bacteroidia > Flavobacteriales > BACL11 > UWMA-0277. Next base: position 1,663 of record CATEYX010000169.1, read on the forward strand.
AACAAAATCTCCAGATGAATCATCTGTATTACCATCACCATAATCCCAAATATAAGCACTAATTGTTCCAGCAGAAAATTGACTTTTATTTGCTTTAAACAATATACTTTCTCCTAAACATATTGAGTATCCTGATTGACTTGCAAAGTCAGCATTCTGATTACAAGTTGGAGATATAAAACCGTCCGCAACTCCAGTCAAAGCAATGTTTTCAGCTGACCACATATACTCTCTAAATCCAAAACCAGAAACGCCTGCATCTTCATCATAAATTCCTTCTAAAGTTTCATTCATTACATCAACTTGCCCTTCAGAAAACATAGTAACATAGTTATCATTAGTATAATCCATGTAATTCATAAACATTTCACCTGCCGGATTTAATGAATCAGCAACACAACCTTGAGACGCCAAACCAACATGATAAGGAAAAAGAGCTGGAGTTGGAAATGGTCCAGGGTTAGCTCCTGCTCCATTAGAAAACCTATGAGCTGGAGTATCTCTCACGTTATCATCACCACAAGTTGCGTCCCCCCAAATATGCCTTAATCCTAACCAATGACCTACTTCATGAGTTAAAGTTGTTGATGTCAAATCTGACATCACACCTGCTTTAAGCGCTACACCATCTGTTGACATTACGCCAGTAGAAGGAAATTGAGCAAAACCTAACAATGTATTCCCATCATCTTGGGGTGCAAAACTAAGAAGTGTCCAAATATTCAAATATTGAAATGAATTCCAATAACTTAAACCTTTAATAGAATTTCTGTTTTCTGGTCTATTAGTCAATTCTGATTGCACTCTCAAAATTCCATTTGTAGAGTTTCCATTAGGATCAATTTTAGCTAAACGAAATTCGACATTAGCTACACCTATAACTGACGCAAAAATATCTGGAGTTAAAGGATTACCACTTAACTGATTTAAGAATTTATCCGATTGACCATTTATATTTTTATTCAAAGCATCAATTGCTCCCTGAATAACTGCATCAGAAATATTTTCACCTCCAAAATCATGGATAACATGTACTACAACAGGAATAATTTTTTTTCCATTTTCTATTTTTAAATGCTTCATTTTACCTAAAACTGATTTATAATCAGCTTCTAAATCGGCATTAATCCCTTCCAGGTTCTGATAAAAAGCAGGAAATTTTTGTTCTTGCTCTTGATAAGAGCCGTCATAGGTACCACACTTTTGTGCATTTACTGAAGTAACTGCTAAAAAAGCAAAAATTAAAGTTAAAAGTCTATTTTTCATATTGAATGAATTTGTTAAAATTTAAGGTAACAAATATAATGATTATCTACTATATAACCAGCATCTTACATAAAAAAATAAAAGCAATAAATTACTAGCTAATATGTTTTTCAGCATGATAAGAGGACCGCACTAAAGGACTGCTTTCAACATGTTGAAAACCAAGAGAAAGACCGATCTCTTTATACTTATCAAATTGTTTAGGAGTAATAAATTCAAGTACTGAAAGATGTTTTTTTGATGGCTGTAAATACTGGCCAATAGTCATAATTGAAACACCAACAGCTCTTAAATCATTCATAGTTTCAACCACTTCTCCTTCAGTTTCACCTAAACCAAGCATAATTCCTGATTTAGTCCTAATACCACCTTCACTTAAGTATCTCAACACATCCAAACTTCTATCATATTTAGCTTGTATCCTTACTTTTTTAGTCAATCTTCTTACGGTCTCCATATTATGAGAAACCACCTCAGGCGCCACATCAATAATAGGCTGAATATCTTTTAATCTTCCTTTAAAATCAGGAATCAAAGTTTCCATTGTAGTTTCAGGGTTTTCTTTTCGTATTTCATTGATAGTTTCCACCCAAATACTTGCACCTCCATCTTTCAAATCATCACGATCAACAGAAGTAATAACGGCATGTTTTACTTTCATTAACTGAACAGAACGGGCAACTTTTTTAGGCTCTAAAATATCAACTGCCAATGGGCGACCAGTCATAACATTACAAAAACCACATGAACGTGTACATATATTTCCAAGAATCATAAAGGTCGCAGTACCAGCACCCCAGCATTCACCCATATTCGGACAATTTCCACTTTCACAAATAGTGTGCAAATCATGAGACTTAGTAATTCCTCTAACAGCCTTGTAAGCTTGCCCAGTAGGCAGCTTTACTTTTAGCCATTTTGGTTTTTTTATTTTCTCTTTTATCTCCAAAATAAGTATTAAGCTGGTAAAATTGAAGATTCAACTACACCAACACCAGGACAATGACCACTATGAACAGCGCAAGATGAAAGAAAACTAACTAAGACTATTGAGATTGCAAAAAATACTACTTTTTTCATTGAAAATAATTTTTGACAAAAATACATTATTAAAACAGATTAGCTATCTTTGAAATAATAAAATGACAACTACAAAATTACACCTCCATTCGGAATGGAAAGCATTTTTAAGTGAGGAACTAAATTCCAATAACTTTCAAGCAATTATTAACGATTTAGCAATTGAAAGAAAAAGCCATACTATTTTGCCTGCAAATGATTTAATTTTTAATGCTTTCAACTTTACAACACCTAGCAATATTAAAGTTGTAATTTTAGGACAAGACCCTTACCATAGGAAAGGTCAAGCGCACGGACTTTCGTTTTCGGTACCTAATGGCGTGAAAATACCGCCCTCTTTACGGAATATATACAAAGAATTACAAAGCGACCTAAACTATTCTAATTCTAGTAATGGAAACCTAGAATCTTGGGCAAAACAAGGTGTATTACTAATGAATGCAACATTAACTGTCAGAGAGAAAAAAGCTGGCTCACATCAAAAATTAGGCTGGGAATTATTTACCGATAGTATAATTAAAAAAATATCAGATAAAAATGAAGGTGTAGTCTTTTTACTTTGGGGCGCATTTGCTCAAAAAAAATCAGTGTTGATTAATACAAACAAACATCATATTTTAACGACTACTCACCCCTCTCCTTTTTCGGCATACAGAGGTTTTTTGGGATGCAAGCACTTTTCAAAAACAAATAAAATACTCTTAAATAATAATCAGAAACCTATAAATTGGAAATTATGTTCAGAACCCTTAACCTTATTTTAATTAGCTTAATTAGTTTAAATACAACAGCTCAAAATTCAATAATTGAGCTTGTAAATAATTATTTGGATAGAAAAAACGCTTTTACTGATGAGGTAATTTATGTATCCATAAAACAACAAAAGCTTTATCACATTCAACATGATAGTATTATTAAAGAATATGTTATTTCAAGTTCAGCATACGGAATAGGTAGCGCATCAGGAAGTAATAAAACACCGATAGGATTACACAAAATAAGAGAAAAGCATGGAGAAAAAACACCAATTAATGGCAGAATGACAGGAAGAGTGTTTCACGGCAATATCGCCACTATATATACTGACCAAACAAAAAGCAAAACTGATGATGTAACCAGTAGGATATTATGGTTAGAAGGATTGGAAAAAGGCAAAAATAAAGGAGAAGGAATTGATTCCTTTAAACGATACATTTACATACACGGAACATCAGAAGAAGGAAAGTTAGGAAAGCCTGCCTCACATGGATGTATAAGAATGAAAAATAAAGAAGTAATTGACTTGTATAATCTAGTAGAAGTTGGTACTTTGGTCCTCATTTTATAATTCAAAAAAACACTTATGGAATATCTAGTTTTAATAGTATTAGTTGCTGGTTTTGCACTAGTTTATTTCAAAAAAGAATCCGTTACTGAAGATAATTCTGAAGAAGATAAAAATAGAATTTTAGAATTAGAAAAATCGCTTGTAGCTAAAGAAACTGAGGTGAAACAACAACAACAAAACATTGACATCGCCAATGCCAAAACCACTGCTTTTGAACAAGTAAAAACTGAAAACACTACGCTTAAAGAAAAACTTTCCAATATCGAGCAAGAAAGAAATAATCTTAAAAATGAGAATGTATTTCTGAAAAAAGAAGAAGAAAACAGAAATGAAACGCTAAGAAAATCAATTGAATCAAC
>CATEYX010000170.1 GCA_949511925.1 Cryomorphaceae bacterium
AAGGATGACCTAATGAGCGCGCTTCAGATAGATTTAAATGTTACGGACACTTTTCATATAATCATAAAAGATAAAAAAATACAATCTGTTAAGACATCCTCAAATGACCCTGACGTATATTATGAAGCAAAGGATTGGATAAGACAGAATCGTCCAGAATTAATTGAGAAGCCTTGTGAAGATGCTTGGGAAGGAGGACCAACACCTTGTGAATGTATTAAAGCAACTATACAAGGACTCGCTGAATTTAAGGCTAATGAAGAAACTTTATAACTATGATTCAATCTAGGCCAAATAAGTCGTTTCAAAAAAAGATGTTAAATCCTTTTTTTTTTAAACTATTCCTATTATTAAAACTTCCTATGGCTTTTCTGGCAGGCCTAAAGCTAAAAGAATTAACTGACGATCATGCTGTGGTACTCATGAGATATAAGTACTTGAATAAAAATCCTTTTGGATCTATTTATTTTGCATGCCTTTCTATGGCTGGGGAATTGGCTTCAGGAATGCTGGCAGCCTCAATTGCTTTCAAGAGTAATCCTGAAATTTCAATGTTAGTTGTAGGGGTTACATTCAAATTTACTAAAAAAGCAGTTGGTATAATTACTTTTGAATGCAATCAAGGAAAGGAAATTTATCAAACAATACAAAAAAGTATAGATACAGGAGAAGGGCAAGCCATTGAAGCCTTAACTGTTGCTAGAGACGAAAAGGGTGATGTAGTTTCAGAGTTTTTTATTAACTGGTCTTTTAAAGTAAAGGTTTAGTAAAAGAAAATCCCTAACAATTTGCTGAAGCTTTTTATTTAAAAAAGTATTTTTGCGCAATGAATTTACAAGCAAGAATACAGGCATTTACTCATTTAGGCGAATATCTGAAAACCGATATATACCAAGAGGCAGGAGAAGAGTTAAATTTGGCAAAAGTGCTTAATCCTTGGTTTACTAGTGAAAACATTGACAAAGCCCTTAGCGCTTGGCATGAGCAGTTAAAAGTTGATATGCTTACCGCTTGGCTAAATCCATATAAATTACAAGAAGTTTCCAGTCCCAAAAAGGTGCTAATTATTATGGCGGGGAATATTCCTTTGGTTGGTTTTCATGATTTTCTTACTGTGCTTATTTCAGGACATAAAGTAGTCATTAAAATGTCCAGTACTGATAATGTGCTTTTAAAAGTACTTATTGAAAAACTAATAAGTATCGCTCCTGAATTTAAGGAGAGTATCGCTTTTATTGATGATGTGAAGAACAGAAAGTTTGATGCCGTAATTGCTACCGGAAGTGATAATTCAGCTCAGTATTTTGAGTATTATTTTAAAGGAGCTAAAAAGATAATCCGTAAAAATAGAAGGTCAGTTGCTGTACTGGACGGTAGTGAGTCCGCCATGGACCTAAAAGGACTTGCTATTGATGTATTTGCTTATTTTGGGCTAGGGTGTCGTAATGTGTCTAAGCTATTCTTGCCAAAGGGATATGATTTAAATAAATTGTTTGAAGCGTTTTTTCCTTATTCTCATGTGGTAGAGCATAAAAAATACGGTAATAATTACGATTACAATAAAGCCATTTTCCTAATGGGAAGTAATAAATTGGTTGAAAACGGATTTCTATTAATGAAAGAGGATAAATCTTTGCTTTCACCAGTAGCTATGCTGTATTATGAATACTATAATGATGTACATACTGTGGAGCAGTTTGTTGAAGAAAATGCTGAACAATTGCAATGTGTTGTTTCAAAAAAAGATATTCCCTTTGGAAATACCCAACAACCTAACCTTTGGGATTATGCGGATGGGGTGGATACAATAGATTTTTTAAGAGAGTTGTAATTATTCGACAAACTCATAAGCTCCTATGTCAGGGTTACTTCTAGGGTTGTCTTCAATATCATCTAGGAAAGAAGTTGTTTTCCCAGCATCAATAGCGGGAGAGTTTTGGGTTAGATGAAAATCACTTTCTGTATTACTTACAAATTCAGGCGATTGATTAATGATTGCGTTTTGGTAATGCGTAATGTCTGTACTAATTGTAGGGTCTAATTTGATAAGGCAATGGTCAAAAGTATAGTTGAATGTACCTAACTCTTGTTCTTGAAAGCTTACTTCAGTTGATAGGTTCCCATCAATGATACAGTTAGTGAAATTAGCTGCATTCAAATTTCTTACATAAATATTCCCATCAGCTCCTTCATAGTAATTGTTCAATAGGATGGAAGGAGTGTTTCTATAGTTGTAATCCCAATAATTAGCAAAGGTACAGTGTGTAAAATTATAAGTACCACCAATATTACAAGCTACTGCATATTGTCCGCATTTGCTTATAGTAGTATTAGTTGCCGTAATATTAGCGCCTTGCCCCAATATACCTATGGAGGACATATTTTCAATAATCGTATTGTTAATGTTTACTGTCGGGTTATTGTTTGCTATCGTATCGGCATGAATTCCTATCTTTCCGTTTCGGATGATGGCATAGTTAATTTCATTATCAATACTTCCTGGCATGAGCCAAATTCTATCCCATTGCCCAGGAATATCTTTGTACCATGGGTCTAGTCTATCTCCTTGGAAAGTTACTTCATTGCCAAATGTCCCATTTACTTTTATGCTACCGCCACTTGCTTCTAAAAAAGGGTTTCCTACAAGGATTCCTGAATTATTGTGTAAATATACATTGCACCCTTCATTTATTAAAAGCGTTTTTCCAGGGTCAACAACTGCATATCCATAAATAACATGAGGTTTATCATTTGTCCAAGGCTGGCTACAGTCTAACAGGTGATAGTAGAAACGATTCGTATCCGTTCCGTTAATGATATCCCCATAAGCATTAGCAGTATGAAAATAGGCATCTTGTCCCCAAGCTACTACATCAACATCTTGTTTTTTTGTCCCTGTGGTAAATACTAGAGAGTCAGATAGGATATAAGGAGTATTGCTACTTGAAGGGTCAATAGTAACTTCTAAGAAAATGAAAATACTATCCTTAGCAGGAATCTCAATATTGGTTTGGCTATTTCCTGCAATACCATCAATATTCATGCGAAAATTAGCAACTGAATTGCCTAAAAGGGCAATATTACTTTTTACATCAAAATTATTCCGATTGTAAACAGTAAGAGTTTTGGTAATTGAACCAATAGAAGTAAAAATGGTATCAAAAGTAATGGTATCAGTTGAAAAATGCAAAATAGCACTTTGGTCATTTTCCATAATATCTTTTTTGCAAGCAAAAAGTAGTATTGTAATTAGTATGGGGAGAAAGAATTTATTCATTACCTCATATTTCTGATTCTAGCCAAATCGCGTTTTTGGTCTTTTTCTTTAATGCTTTCTCTTTTGTCGTACACTTTTTTTCCTTTAGCTAAAGCAATTTCTAGTTTTGCTTTTCCTTTTTCGTTAATGAATAGGCGAATAGGAATAATAGCGTTTCCTTTTTCGGTTACTTTTCCTAACATTTTGTTGAGTTCTTGTCGGTTTAGTAAAAGCTTACGGTCTCTTTTTGGCTCATGATTAATATAACCTCCATTGGTATATTCAGCAATGTGTAAGCTTTTAACATATAACTCATCTCCAATAAAAACGCAATGTGCATCCGAAATATTGGCTTTATTATTACGAATTGACTTTATTTCTGTTCCTAATAGAGACATTCCTGCAACAAAAGTAGCTATGAATTCATATTCAAAGCTAGCCTTTCGATTTTTAATGTTGATTTTGCTTGACATATTGCAAAGATAGTATTTAGATCTTAGATATTAGCTAGAAATATCCCATGTCTTGCTACATAAACTAAAATCTAGCCCAAAGCTACATCTAGCACCATCATAACGATAAAACCAGCTATTAGCCCCATTGTGGCTAGGTCAGTGTTTCCACCTCTTTGGCTTTCAGGAATTACTTCCTCCACCACAATAAATATCATAGCGCCTGCTGCAAAGGATAGGGCGTAAGGTAAAATAGGAAGTACTTGCATTACAATTGCAGCTCCTATTACAGCAAATACTGGCTCTACAATAGCGGATAACTGTCCCCATTTCCATGATTTCCATTTGCTCAATCCTTGTCTTCTTAATGGCATAGATACTGCAAATCCTTCTGGGAAATTCTGAATACCAATTCCTATAGCTAATGCTATTGCTGAACCCATAGTGAAAACTGAATGGCCTTCCAATCCTAAAATTTCAGGGTTGGCAAGTGCACCAAATGCAACTCCAACTGCCAATCCTTCAGGGATATTATGTAAGGCAATCGCTAATACTAAAAGGATGGTTTTACGCCAATTAGTTTCCATTCCTTCTGCCTCTTCTCTTTTAGCAAAAATGTGCAGGTGAGGAATAATTTTATCCAATACAAAAAGGAATGAAGCCCCTAAAAAGAAGCCAATTGCTGGCGCTAACCATGATGGAGAATCAGATAATCCCATTTCGTTTTGCATTTCAACATAAGCAATAGCAGGAGATAGGAGTGACCAGAAACTGGCTGCAATCATTACCCCACCCGTAAATCCTAAGGACATGTCCAAGGCTTTACGGTTAGTAGAGTTAAAAAGAAAAACTAAAGCAGCACCCAAGGCAGTTAATCCCCAAGTGAAAAGTCCTGCGTAAAGAGCTTGCATTACTGGTGTTTGTACTATAAACCATTTATATAATTCGTAATTTTCCATTGTTTAGCTTATTTTTATTAAAAGGTGTTTGGCAACATCATTACTAATGTGCTGTTTTGTGTTTTCTATTTTTATGCTTAAGGATTTGTCAAAGCTGACTTTTTCTATCAATATAACTTCCGTACCTATAGTTATGTTAAGTTTAGTTAGGTAGTCCAAAAAATCCTTTTCATCCAGGCTTACGCCCATTATTTTCCCTTTTGTATTGACCTGTAGCTCGTTTAAAGGTGTCGTGTTTGTGCTTGCTATTTTCCCTTCCTTATTAGGGATGGGTTCACCATGAGGGTCAAATTTTGGGTGTTCTAAAAAAATGTCTAATCGATCAATGAGTTCTGATGATTGTATGTGTTCCAATTGCTCGGCTACATCATGCACTTCTCCCCAATTAAAGTCTAGTTTGTTAACCAAAAAAGTTTCCCATAGTCTGTGTTTTCTAAGTATCATTACTGCTTTATTCTGCCCTAATTTACTAAGTTCGACTCCTTTGTACTTCTCGTATTTTATTAATTTCTTTTCTCCCAGCTTTTTTAACATATCTGAAACAGAGGCTGCAGATGTGCCAATTTCATTAGCAATCGCATTGGTGGATACCTTACCATCTTCATTTAATGATATAGAGAGTATGGCCTTTAAATAGTTTTCTTCCGCTAAAGTAATCATTGTGCAAAAGTAATAAATTAAATTAATATAACTATATTTTTAGGTATATCTAAATATTTATTTACTTTTGCCTAGAAATTAAAAGGTAATAAAAAATTAAAAAACAGTAAAATATGAGATTTGTAAAAAAGTTAGTTATTCTAAGTATATGTATTAGTCCTTTAATTGTTAGCTCGCAGATACTGCAGGGAAAAATTACTTCTGATGGTGTTGAGGTTCCTTTTGCAAATATTATTATTAAAGATAGTGAGGTTGGAGTTTCATCTAATAAGGATGGGTTTTATAGGTTCGAAAAATTAAAAAAGGGATATCATCAGATTATTATTTCTTCTTTGGGAATGATTAAGAAGAAATTGGATATTGATATAAAAGTGGGTTTAAATGTTATTGATATTGATTTGAATACTAGTGTCTATAATTTGGATCAAGTGGTAGTGACTGGAACAAAAACATTTAAGAGAAGAACTCAATCTCCTGTAATTGTTAATGTTATTGATAGTAGACAGTTAGAGAATGTTCAGGCCTGTAATCTGGCTGAGGGTTTAAAGTTTCAGCCAGGTTTACGTGTAGAAACTGATTGTCAGACTTGTAATTACACTCAGTTAAGGATGAATGGATTGACTGGTGGTTATTCTCAAATTCTTATAAATGGAAGGGCGATTTTTAGTCCGCTTACAGGCCTATATGGTATGGAGCAAATACCTACTAATATGATTGATAGAATTGAGGTGGTCAGAGGTGGGGGAAGCTCTTTGTATGGTTCGTCAGCAATTGGAGGTATTGTAAATGTAATTACAAAAATTCCTACTAGAAATAATTATAGTTTAGGATATGATTATAGTATTATAAATGGAGATACTCAGGATAAGGTTATTTATGGAAATGCCACAGTTATCTCAGATAACAAAAATTCAGGAGCTACCTTTTTTGTAAATAACCGGAATAGAGGTTTGTATGATCACAATGGAGATAATTTTTCAGAGCTTCCTTCATTAAAGGATAATACTTTTGGTGCTACCTTATTTCTTTTGCCATCAAAAAATCAAAAAATAGAAGCGAATTTAGGAAGTATACATGAATATCGCTATGGAGGTGAGATGATTGATAGGGTTCCACACTTTTCAATGCAATCAGAGGAGAGGGTGCATGATGTATTGTTGGGTAATTTAGATTATCAAATTAATTTCAATGATTCAAAGTCGTCTTTTATAGCTTATTTAGCGGCACAACAAACTAATCGTACGCATTACACTGGAATTAGGCCGGAGATTGGTTCTGCTGATGATATTATTCATTTGGAAAACCCTCCTTACGGAACATCATTAAACACTACAAAACAAGCAGGTTTTCAGATAAATCATACAATCAGTAAGTTTTTTGGAGCAAATGTCTTGACTCTTGGTTCAGAAGTTGTTGCTGATGATGTTATGGATGAAATTTCTACTTATAATTATGTAGTTGATCAGAATGTTGTAACTCATGGTGTCTTTTTTCAATCTGATTGGGAATTGACAGAAAGTTTTAATTTGCTAAGTGGGGCTAGATTTGATAAGCATACATTGTTAGATGATATTGTGGTTAGTCCTAGACTATCTTTTTTGTATAAATTAAGAAAGGAAACTCAGTTTAGGTTAACCTATAGTACAGGATTTAGAGCGCCTCAGGCTTTTGATACT
>CATEYX010000171.1 GCA_949511925.1 Cryomorphaceae bacterium
GGAGTAGGTGGTATAATGAGTCCTGAAGATGCATTAGATAAAATAAAAGCAGGCGCCAGTTTAATTCAACTATATACTGGCTTTGTTTATAGTGGGCCAAGACTGGTTAAGCAAATAAATAAATCAATACTTAATTATAGATTGAATCAATAGTTGATTTTTTTTATATTTAGATTTAAATTTTAAAGCTTGGAAAATATTAATAAACTTATTCCTAGATCACTAGATGATTATAATAATTTTTATAATCAAAGTGTATCAGATCCTGAATCTTTTTGGGGTAAAATTGCGTCCACTTTTAATTGGAAAAGTAAATGGGATAAAGTTTTAGACTTTGATTTTAATAAACCGGAATTTAAATGGTTTGTTAATGGTAAACTTAATATTACTGAAAATTGTCTTGATCGTCATTTAAAAGATAAGCCAGATAAAACAGCTATTCTATTTGAGCCTAACGACCCCAATGAATCTACACAGGAAATTTCATATAAAGAATTACATCAAAGAGTATGTAGGTTTTCTAATGTTTTAAAAAACAATAATATAAAAAAAGGAGATAGAGTTTGCATTTATATGCCAATGGTTCCTGAACTGACAATTGCTGTTTTAGCATGCGCTAGAATTGGAGCAGTTCACTCTGTTGTTTTTGCTGGATTTTCAGCTACTGCTTTAGCCGCAAGAATAAATGACTCTGAGTGTAAAATGTTGTTAACTGCTGATGGAAGTTTTCGAGGACATAAAACAATAGCCTTAAAAGAAATTGCTAACGAAGCTTTGAAAAACTGTGTTAACATAGAAACTACAATTGTATTAAAAAGAACAGGACAAGAGGTTTTAATGAACAGTAATGAAAAGTGGTGGCATAATGAGATTCTTAAAGTTGATAGTTATTGCGAAGCAACGACAATGGATTCAGAAGACATGTTGTTCATTCTATATACTTCAGGTTCAACAGGAAAGCCTAAAGGAATGGTTCACTCTTGCGGAGGATATATGGTTTATTCTGCTTATACTTTTTTAAATGTATTTCAATATAATCCAGGTGACATATATTGGTGTACAGCTGACATTGGATGGATTACAGGACATAGTTATATAGTTTATGGTCCTTTGCTTTCAGGAGCTACATCAGTGATGTTTGAAGGAGTTCCATCTTATCCTGAATTAGATAGGTTTTGGAAAATATGTGAAAAACATAAAATAACACATTTTTATACAGCTCCAACAGCCATAAGAGCATTGGCAAAACATTCTATTTCATTCGTTAATAATTCTGACTTATCATCTTTGAAAGTTTTAGGATCTGTTGGAGAACCAATTAATGAAGAGGCTTGGAACTGGTACAATGAAAATATTGGAAATAGTAAATGTCCTATAGTTGACACTTGGTGGCAAACTGAAACGGGGGGAATAATGTTATCTTCTTTAGCTGGAGTGACAAAACAGAAGCCAACTTATGCCACTAAACCTATGATAGGGGTTCAACCTGTTTTATTGGATGTAAAAGGAAATGAGATAACTGGATTTAATAAAGAAGGTGTATTAGCTATAAAGTTTCCATGGCCTTCTATTGCAAGAACAATTTATGGAAATCATGATCGCTACAAAAAGGTATATTTCTCTGCTTATCCTGGGTATTACTTTCCCGGAGATGGTGCACTAATTGATAGCGAGGGAAATTTTAGGATTACTGGAAGAGTAGATGATGTAGTTATAGTTTCTGGACATAATTTAGGAACTGCCCCAATAGAAGATGCAATTAATTCACATCCAATAGTAGCTGAAAGTGCGGTTATTGGTTATCCCCATGAAATAAAAGGCAATGCTTTAAGGGCTTTTGTTATTATCAACACTAATAAGCAAAATGATCAGCTTGTAAACGAAATTAAAAATTTAGTTTCAAAAACAATAGGACCTATAGCAAAGCCTGATATTATTCAAATTGTTCCAGGTCTACCGAAAACTAGAAGCGGAAAAATTATGAGAAGAATCCTAAGGAAAATAGCTTCAAATGACATCAATAACATAGGAGATATTTCTACTTTACTTAATCCAGAAATAGTTGATCAAATTATTGTAGGTTCAAAAGAACTTTAGTCAAAGTAATTAAAATCTTCACCAGGCTCAATTGTAAGTAGAGTTTCGTAAATCAATTTGATGACGTTTTCTACGTCATTTCTTTGAACCATCTCAACAGTCGTGTGCATGTATCTGAGCGGCAAAGAAATCAAGGCAGAAGCAACTCCTCCATTACTATAAGCAAAAGCATCAGTATCAGTTCCTGTACTTCTAGAAGAAGCATGTCTTTGAAATGGAATTTTATTGATTTCAGCAGTTTCTATTATTCTTTCCCTAAACTTGTTTTGAATTGCAGGTGCGTAAGAGATTACTGGTCCTGAACCCATAGTGTTGTCTCCTTGAGATTTTTTATTTATCATTGGAGTGGACGTGTCATGACAAACATCAGTAACAATAGCCAAATCAGGTTTAATTCTTTGCGAAATCATTTCAGCTCCTCTTAATCCAATTTCTTCTTGAACAGAATTAGTTACATATAAGCCAAAAGGAAGTTTTTTCTTGTTTTCATGTAATAATCTTGCTACTTCTGCAATCATAAATCCACCGGCTCTGTTGTCGATTGCTCTACAAACAAATTTATCTTTATTTAATATATGGAATTTGTCAGGATATGTAATAACACAACCAACATGAACGCCCATTTCAAGAACTTCTTTTTTGTTTTTTGCACCAATATCAATAAAAATCGTATCCATACTTGGCTGTTCTTCTTTCCCTGGCTTTCTGGTATGAATAGCTGGCCAACCAAAAACACCTTTAACAATACCACCATCTTTAATGTGTATGTTAACCCATTTTGACGGAGCTATCTGATGGTCACTTCCACCATTTCTAATTACATATATTAATCCATTGTCAGTAATATAATTAACGTACCAGGATATTTCATCCGAATGTCCTTCAATTACAACCTTAAACTTGGCATCTGGATTGATTACTCCAACTGCAGTTCCATAAGTGTCAGTTATAAATTCGTCTACATATGGATTTAAGTAATCCATCCATATTTTTTGACCTTCCCATTCATAACCAGTTGGTGATGGATTGTTTAGATATTTTTCTAAAAAGTCTATTGACTTCTTGTTAAGTATTTTTTTTGTTGCCATTGAAAATAATTTGATTTCAAAAATACATAAATACTTAAATATATTGCTGTAATTTTGAAAAATGCGAAAGAAGTTTTTTTTAATCTCTATGTTTTGGTGTTTATTTTCAAACTCACAAGAAAATACATATAAAGAACTAGATGTACATATTTTGATTAAAGGGGATTCAATAGCTTCTAAATCAATTGATTTAAAAGAAGTAACTGTTTATCCCTCACTTGATTTTAAAAATGATAAAGACAAACTAAGGTATTATACTATTAGAAGAAAGACCTTAAAAGTTTACCCTTATGCTGTTTTGGCGTCACAAAGATTAGTCGAGTTAAACAAAAGACTTCCTTTGATTAAGTCAAGATCAAAGAAAAAAAAATACACCAAAATAGTTGAAAGATATGTTGAGAAAGAGTTTTCAGCTGAATTGAAAAAACTTACAACAACAGAGGGTCAAATATTAATTAAGTTAGTATATAGAGAAACAGGTGAAACAGTATATAATCAGATCAAAAAACTAAGAAATGGGTTTAGAGCCTTCTCTTATAGTTCTTTAGCTAAATTTTTTGATATTTCATTGAAAAAAGAATACAACCCCGTTAATATTGAAGAAGACGCAATTATTGAAGACGTTCTTAAAAGAGCTTATGCAGATAAGTCAATTAAACTCTCTTTAAAAAATGATTAAATGAACTTTTTTTTGAATAGTTATATGAGGAAAACCAATGTTTTTAATAAATATTCTATTTTTTTATAATTAAAGTTTGTGGGATTCAAAAAGCAGTGTATATTTGCAACCGCGTTACAAAAGAAGTATCGCTTAAGTTCATTGAAAATATTGAGATAGACAGCGTAAAATTATGTTTACATAATTTAGAATTAAGTAAGACCCATTTTGAGTACAATTCCATTTCGAATTCAAGTTGTTAAATTTATTTAAAGTTTTACAATGAAGAGTTTGATCCTGGCTCAGGATGAACGCTAGCGGCAGGCCTAATACATGCAAGTCGAACGGTAACATTGGTGCTTGCACCAGATGA
>CATEYX010000172.1 GCA_949511925.1 Cryomorphaceae bacterium
GATTTTTCAGCAGAAGGAAAGGAATCAAATACTGATTTTGAGCGAGCCTTAAAACAAACCCTAGCTTCAATTGAAAAAGCTGCAATTTCTGATAGCATTCCTTTTTCAGTTTTTAAACCTACAGGACTTTGTAAATTTTCATTACTCCAAAAAATAAATGATTGCACTTCTCTTTCAGCTGATGATGAAAAAGAAAAAAACGAATATGAAGAAAGAGTGAATACTATTTGCCAATTGGCTCACGATAAAAATGTAGCCATTTTTATTGATGCTGAAGAAAGTTGGATACAAAATGCTATTGATAGTATTGCCGAGAAGATGATGCTAAAATATAATACTAAAAAGGCTCTTATCTACAATACAATACAGCTTTACAGAAATGATAGAATAATTTATCTTAACGAACTCCTGGAGCGTTCAGAAGATAAGTTTTTTGTAGGAGTTAAATTGGTGAGAGGTGCATATCATGAACAAGAGATAGCAAGAGCAAAAACAAATAACTACCCCTGCCCTGTACATCTTAAAAAGTCAGATACGGATAGGGACTATAATCATGCCCTAAATATTTGTATTAATAATATTAACAGAATAGCAATATGTGCAGGCACACACAATGAAGATAGCTCACAGCTATTGGCTAATCTTTTAGATCAAAAAGGAATTGAAAAAAATGATGATAGAATTTACTTTTCTCAGCTTTTAGGAATGAGTGATCATATCTCTTATAACCTTTCGGTTGCTAATTATAATGTCAGTAAATATGTTCCTTACGGACCAGTAAAAGATGTTATGCCTTACTTAATTAGAAGAGCAGATGAAAACACCTCAATTGCAGGGCAAATGGGACGAGAACTTACAAATATTGTAGCTGAAAAAAAAAGGAGGAAGAAGATCTAAAAATTACAAGTTTCCTTCTCTTTATTGTATCTAAACTTCATCACCTTCACACTTTTATCATTGTAATAACAAAGTTCAAAAGTAACTGATAAAGCATTGCCTTTTACTAAATTTTCAATTACATAATACTGGCAAGGCTCTCCATCTTCATCAGATAATTCAAAATTCACTTCTCCATCTTCCAAAACAGATAACAAATCTTTTTTTGTCAAATTATAATAGACCAACTGACACTCAGCTTGTGTTGAAAATTCAGTATCAATTAACAGCAGATTTCCTTCATCATCAGTTGTATTAGGATAAAGATGAGAAATAACTCTTTGGTTCATATCAAAGTAATCCAGGTAGGCATAAAAAGTTTTTTTCAAGCGATTTTCAGGACCCATTGAAAGGAAGAAAATGCTAATTAATGCTCCAAATCCAAAAAATAAAAGTCTTCTTCTCATAATACTATCTATTTGCCATTATTAAATCTAAATCTACAAAAGGAATATTAAAATTCTTACTTAGCACTTCATTAGTTAAATTTCCATGACAAGTATATACTCCATCTCTTAAGCATTCATGCTTTCTTATGGTATGCTCAACTCCTCCATCTTCAGCAATACGTAACAAAATAGGCGTTAAAATATTAGAAATTGCCATTGATGCTGTACGCGAAACTCTTGAAGCTATATTAGGTACACAATAATGCACAACACCATGCTTTATAAAAGTTGGTTTTTTATGAGTAGTAATTTCAGAAGTTTCAAAACACCCTCCTTGATCAATACTTACATCAACCACTACAGAACCTTTTTTCATTGCACTCACCATCTCCTCACTTACAATACAAGGTACTTTCCCATCTCCTACTCGCAAAGCTGCAATTACTACATCTGCTCTTTTTAAGGCTTTGCCTAATGCTTTAGGCTGAAAAGTTGAAGTAGAAATTCTTTGCATAATATTGATTTGCAACCTTCTTAGCTTAGTAACTGAATTATCAAACACAATAACTGAAGCCCCTAACCCTAGAGAAGTTTGGCAAGCATACTCTCCTACTGTCCCAGCACCTATTACCACAATATTTGTTGGAGTTAATCCTGAAATACCACCTAACATCAAACCTTTACCATTTTTTGTATTGGATAAGTATTCTCCAGCAATTAGCAAAGCTGTATTGCCTGCAATTTCACTCATACTCCTAACAATAGGTAATTTATTTTGTTCATTTTTTATAAACTCAAAACCAAAGGCGGTAATATTTTTCTTTTTCAAAGTTTTAAAATAAGTGGCGGTTTGCGTACTCATTTGCACTGCTGAAATTAGTTGCTGACTTCTTTGCATTAAAGTTAATTCTTCTTGAGTTGGAGGTTCAATTTTTAAGATAAAATTTGCTTTAAAAACCTCTTCTTTAGAATAGGCTAATTCAGCTCCTTTATCAGTATATTCTTTATCCTGAAAGTTGGAAGCTAAACCGGCTCCTTTTTCAATAATTACACTATGACCGTTTGTAATTAATAGCCCAACAGAATCAGGCGTTAAACTTACCCTGTTTTCTTGAAATGATGATTCCTTAGGGATTCCTATTTGCAACTGCTTGAAATTTGGTTTTACTTCAAGCATATCTTCTTTGGGAAGCATTTCAAACGAACTAAATATTTTTTCTTTTTTCATAATTAAATTATTAATTCAATTCTTCTTTTATTACCTTCAACACTCATCTTTATTTGAACCATATCTTCTTCTATCAAATTAGGAATTTTTTCTGACCATTCTATAAAACAATAAGCATTACTAAAGAAATATTCTTCATAACCCATATCATATGCTTCCTTTTCATCCTCTATTCTATAAAAATCAAAATGATAAATTTTTGTATTCTCATCAGCTTGATATTCATTGACAATAGAAAAAGTAGGACTACTCACTGCATCAAGAACTCCTAAGTGCAAAGATAAGGCTTTTATTAATGAAGTCTTACCTACTCCCATTTCACCATAAAAGGCAAACTTTTTATGAGTTGAAGTATAATCTAATATTTGCTTAGCAATAGAATTTAACTGCTCTAAGTTTTCAGAAAAAAGGGTTTTACTCATTTATTTTGACTTTAAAGTAATGACTGGAATTAACATCTCCTCCATTGAAATCCCTCCATGCTGATAGGTATTTTTATAAAACTTAGCATAATAATTGAAATTATTTTGATACACAAAATACATATCCTCTTTTGCGAAAATATATTTACTACTTACATTCTGAATTGGCAAGTAACATTCCAAGGGTTTATCTATTTCTAGCACATCTCCTTTCTGAAAATCAAGATTTTTACCTTGCTTATATCTTAAGTTTGCATTTACACTTCTATCTCCAATAACTCTTGATGGTTTACTAACATTAATTGTTCCGTGATCAGTAGTAATAATAAGATTTGCTTTTTGCTTAGCAATTTGTTTCATAATATCTTTTAATGGAGAATGCGAAAACCATGAAGCGGTAAGCGAACGATATGCCGAATCATCATCAGCCAGCTCTTTAATTACCTTCATGTCAGTACGCGCATGAGAAAGCATATCTACAAAATTATAAACAATCACATTCAATTCATTATGCTTCATATTTGGGATTTGATTTACAGCTTTTCTTCCCGCATCAATATTAGTGATTTTAGTATAGGAATGTTTACTACTTCCTTTGCCTAACCTTTGTAAATTATCGGCTAAAAATTCTGCTTCAAACATATTTTTACCACCTTCATCCTCATCATTCATCCACTTATTAGGAAAGCGTTTTTGAATTTCAGAAGGCAATAAACCACAGAAAATAGCGTTACGTGAATACTGTGTAGCTGTAGGCAAAATACTAGTGTACATTTCATCATTTATAACTTTAAAATCCTCTAAAACGGAAGGCTCAATAATTTTCCATTGATCGTACCTTAAGTTATCAATGAGAATAAGATAAGTGGGTTTATTTTCCTCCATCTGTGGCAGCACCTTTTTACATATCAAATTATGTGACATTAAAGGAGCATCTTGTCCTCTAATCCAATCCTTATAATTATTTTTTATAAACCTGAAAAACTGTGTATTTGCTTCAGTTTTCTGCATAGCTAGAATTTGCTCAACACTTTTATCTCCTAACTTATCTAATTCTAACTCCCAATAGGTTAGCTTTTTATAAATCTCATACCATTCTTCCTTATTTAAAAATGAGGATAAGGACATACTTATGTTCCTAAACTCTTGCTGATAATTACTTGTAGTCTTTTCCTCCACCAAACGATTGGTATCTATGTTCTTCTTTATAGCTAATAAAATCTGATTTGGATTAACAGGTTTAATTAAATAATCCGCAATTTTTGAACCAATTGCTTCCTCCATAATACTTTCCTCTTCACTCCTAGTTATCATTATCACAGGAGTATTTGTATACTTTTCCTTAAGAATCGTTAACGTTTCAAGCCCCGATAATCCAGGCATATTTTCATCTAAAAAAATGAGATCATAATTATTCTCAGCCATTAAATCCAAAGCCTCATCTCCACTTTTTGCTGGAGTGACATTATATCCTTTTCCTTCTAAATAAATAATGTGCGGTTTTAATAAATCAATCTCATCATCTGCCCAAAGTATTCTTATCATATTTTATTTGTTTATAGTTTACAAAAATTAAAAAAATTCCGTTATTTGCTTATATGCTAAACAGAAAAAAAGACAAAATAATTAACGACCCAATTTATGGCTTTGTAAAACTTGATAAAGGTATTATTACTGACTTAATTGACCACCCTTATTTTCAAAGATTACGAAAAATAGCTCAATTAGGACTTTCTTACCTTGTTTACCCTGGCGCTCATCATACTCGATTCCATCATGCAATTGGATGTATGCACCTTATGAATAAGGCCATTAATCAAATCAGAAACAAAGGACATGAAATAACTGAGGATGAGTCTGAAGCCTTAAAAATCGCTATTCTTTTGCATGACATTGGTCATGGTCCTTTTTCCCACGCATTGGAACATTCTATCACTTCAAACATCCCTCACGAGCATCTTTCCTTATTGTTTATGCAAAGGCTAAACGAGCAATTTAACGGAAAATTATCTTTAGCTATTAAAATATTTAAAAACAAACATCCTAAAAAATTTTTACATCAACTTGTATCCTCACAACTTGATATGGATCGATTAGATTATTTAAAAAGAGATAGTTTTTTCTCAGGAGTAACAGAAGGAAATATAGGTACTGAACGCATTATAAACATGTTAGATGTAGTGGATGACAAATTAGTAGTGGAAGAAAAAGGAATCTATTCTATTGAAAAATTTCTAATCGCTAGAAGATTAATGTACTGGCAAGTATATCTTCACAAAACAGTAGTGTCGGCCGAAAATATGCTCATAAAAGTACTTCAAAGAGCAAAAGAATTATTAAATGAAGGAAAAGAAGTTTATGCAAACCCTTATCTTGGTGAATTTCTGAAAAATAATTATACAATTAGCGATTTTGAAAACAATTCAAAACTGCTAAATGACTTTGCCGAATTAGATGATTTTGACATCTATTCCTCATTAAAATATTGGAAAAATAATCCTGATTTTGTATTATCGTCATTATCAAAGATGATTCTTAACCGTAAATTATTAAAAATAAAAGTACAAAATACTGCATTTAAATCTTCTGAAATAGAGACCCAAATAGATATAGTAAAACAATATTACAACATTACTAAACAAGAGGCTGAATATTTTATTTTCTCTGATAAAGTTAGTAATAGCACCTATAATATTGAAAAAGCAAACATTAATATCTTAATGAAAAATGGTGATGTTATTGACATTACTTCTGCTTCAGGTCAATTTAATATTGAGGC
>CATEYX010000173.1 GCA_949511925.1 Cryomorphaceae bacterium
ATGTAATAAAGCATCAGAAAACGATACTGAGGAATTACAAAATATAGTAGATGCTGTTTATTTAACAAGAGATTTAATTAATGAACCTTTCTCTCATATGACAGCTAAGGATTTAGCTACTGCTGCTGTTAACTCAGGCAAGAAAAATGGAGTCAACACTACTGTGTTCAATAAAAAGAAAATTGAAACCTTAAAAATGGGGGGACTATTGGCAGTAAACAAAGGAAGTATTGACGAGCCTACCTTCACGATTATGGAATACAAGCCAAAGAATGCAACAAACCAACAGCCAATTATTTTAATAGGTAAAGGTATAGTATATGATACAGGTGGATTAAGTTTAAAACCTACTGCCAATTCTATGGATTTAATGAAAACTGACATGGGGGGTTCTGGTGTAGTAATTGGTGCTATGCAAGCCATTGCAGCCAACAAATTAGATAAATATGTTATTGCCTTAATACCTGCAACTGACAACCGCCCTTCAGGAAATGCTTATGCACCAGGAGATGTAATTACAATGCATGACGGAACAACTGTAGAAGTATTAAATACCGATGCTGAAGGGAGATTAGTTCTGGCTGATGCACTAAGTTTTGCAAAAAAATATAAACCTGAATTAGTAATCGACTTAGCTACTTTAACAGGTGCAGCTTCAGCTGCCATTGGGCATTACGGAATTGTAAGTATGCATGATGGATCTGAAAAAGAACATTCGGAATTAAAAAAGGCGGGAGCAACAACTCACGAGCGATTAGCAGAGATGCCATTTTGGGAGGATTATGATGAACTTATAAAATCGGAGGTTGCAGATATTAAAAACTTAGGTGGCCCTTCTGGTGGCGCAATCACAGCAGGAAAATTCCTTGCACATTTTGCTGATTACCCTTGGATTCATTTGGATATTGCAGGACCTACTTTTATAAAAGCAAAATACGGGTACAGAGGAAAAGGAGCTACAGGAATGGGAGTTAGATTACTATATCAATTCATAAAAAATAGAGCCTAATGAGTAAAATTAAAGTAGGTATCTCAATAGGCGATTTAAATGGTATCGGTTTAGAAACTATCATCAAAACTTTTAAGGATAGTAGGATGATGGACTTTTGTACTCCAATTATTTTTGGATCTTCAAAAGTGGCTGCTATTCACCGAAAAGCACTTGAGATGCAGGACTTTAATTTTAATATCATAAATAAGACAGAAGACGCACATCCAAAAAAAGCAAATCTGTTAAATATCTGGAAAGATGAAGTTGAAATAAATTTTGGTAAAGCTACAACACGTTCAGGGGAACTTTCTTTTGATTCTTTAAAACAAGCAACTCAAGCATTAAAAGATAAAAAAATTGATGTTTTGGTTACCGCTCCAATCAACAAAGCATCTATTCAGGAAAAAGTAAGCGGTTTTATTGGACATACTGAATTTCTGCAAGGAAATTTTGAAGGAGAATCATTAATGATTATGCTAAGTGAAGTAATGAGAATCGCTTTTGTCACTGGACATGTAGCCTTAACAGAAGTTAAAAAAGCAATTACGAACGAAAATATTTATGCTAAAACAGTACAATTAAACACTTCATTAATTCAAGACTTTGGCATAAGAAAACCAAAAATTGCAATACTCGGACTTAACCCTCATGCAGGAGAAGAAGGTATGCTTGGTACGGAAGAAAATGATATTATTACACCAACAATAAAAAAATTAAAAGAAGAAGGTATAATGGCTTTTGGACCTTATCCTGCTGATAGTTTTTTTATTAATAAAAATTTACAACAATTTGACGGCATTTTATCCATGTATCATGACCAAGGATTAACAGCTTTTAAAACTTTATGCTTTTCGGAGGGGGTAAACTATACAGCAGGTCTAAATATAGTACGTACTTCACCTGTACACGGTACGGCATATGAAATTGCAGGTCAAGGTATTGCTGACGAACAATCCTTTAGGGAAGCAATATATTTAGCTTGCGATATCTTTAAAAAAAGAGCTGAGTTTCAGGAGTTAAATAAAAATCCTTTAGTTTTTAAAACAAGAAAGTAAACTTAATACGTTCAGAACGAATAAATTTGTATCTTTGCAGCCCTTTAAAATTCAGGTGAATGAATGATTTTAAAATAAAATTAGGAGCAATTAATGGTGGTAAAAACTGCTTTTCATTTGAAATAAAGGACCCGTTCTTTGAAGAATTTACATTGTCTGACGTAGAGCATGCTAATATTATAGCTACTGCTTTACTAGATAAAGAAGGAGATAGATTAGCACTAACACTTACTATTGATGGTGAAATAAATAAGTTGCCTTGTGATATTTGTACGGATGAAATTTCAGTAGATATTACTGCTGAAACTAAAGTAATTATCAAAACAACTGATGAAGATTTAGATTCAACTGACGAGATATTTTATGTCAAAACAAGTGAAAATGCAATAGATTTAAAACAATTAATTTTTGAATTAATTATTTTAAACCTCCCAAATAGAAGACAACACGCTTTCAACGAAGACGGAAGGAGTAATTGTAATGAGGAAATGATTGATTTAGTAAATAAATATACAGTCACAGAAGAGAAGTCATCTGACCCTAGGTGGGATGCATTAAAAAAGTTAAAAATAAAATAGTAAAAGAAAGAAAATGGCACATCCTAAAAGAAAAATTTCTAAGACTAGAAGAGATAAAAGAAGAACGCATTATAAAGCATCAGCTACAACAATGTATTCTTGTCCTAACTGTAGTACTCCGGTACAATATCACAGAGTTTGTGAAGAATGTGGAACTTACAGAGGGAAACAAGCAATAGAAAAACAAGTATCTTTATAATTCTTTAATAGAATTTTGTAGTTTTAGCCTTTATAAAATTACAGTCTATTTATGAGAATCGGTATAGATATTATGGGAGGTGATTATGCTCCTCAAAAAACTGTTCATGGAGCAATTCTTGCTCTAAATGAACTTCCAAACGATACTAAAATAGTTTTGTTCGGTAGGGAATCTGAAATTCTTTCCGAATTAAAACAATATAATATTGATGCAAATAATTTTGAAATTATTAATTGTACTGATGTTATTGATATGGGAGAACACCCTACAAAAGCCTTTAAATCAAAACCAAATTCTTCTATTGCAAAAGGATTTGAATACCTAGCAAAAGGAAAAATTGATGGTTTTGCATCAGCAGGGAACACTGGAGCAATGTTTGTTGGAGGTTATTATTCAGTAAAAGCAATTACTGGGGTTTTACGTCCAGCAATTTCCACCTTAATTCCCAGAGAAGATGGGGGAGTAACTGTACTTTTAGATGTTGGTGCTAATGCAGATTGCAAGCCTGATGTTTTGTATCAGTTTGGAATTTTAGGCTCATTATTCTCTGAACATGTTTGCGGAATAAAAGTTCCTAAAGTTAGTTTATTAAACCTAGGAGAAGAAAAAACCAAGGGGAATATGCTAACCCAAGCAACTTACAGCATGATGGAAAAAAACTCTGACTATAACTTTATTGGTAATATTGAAGGGAGAGATATCTTTGATTCCGAAACAGATGTAATTGTTTGTGATGGATTTACAGGTAATATCGTACTTAAAGAAGCTGAAGGAATTTATTCAATTATGGAAAAAAGAGGATTACTCGACGATTATTTTAAGCGTTTCAATTATGAAAATTATGGAGGGACCCCAATCTTAGGACTGAACAAAACTGTAATAATTGGACATGGGATATCAAATGAGATTGCTATTAAAAATATGATTACACTTACTAAAGATGTTATTGAAGCAGATTTAGGAAGTAAAATAAAAAATAACCTTAACTAATGGGAAAAATCAATGCTGCTATAACTGGAATTCATGGCTATGTACCAGATTATATCTTAACCAATAAAGAACTAGAAACTCTAGTTGATACTAATGACGAATGGATTGTTAGTAGAACTGGAGTAAAAGAAAGAAGAATATTAAAAGAAGAAGGCAAGGGAAGTTCGGAACTAGGAACGCAAGCAATAAAAGGACTTTTAGCAAAAACAAACACTTCAGCTGAAGATATTGATTTAATCATTTGTGCTACTGCTACTCCGGATATGGTATTCCCATCTACCGCTTGTATTATTGCAAATAAAGTAGGAGCAAAAAATGCTTTTGCATACGACTTAATGGCAGCCTGTTCAGGGTTTTTGTTCGCATTAAGTACTGCCTCAAAATTTATTGAAACAGGAACTTATAAAAAAGTTATAGTTGTTGGTGCAGATAAAATGTCATCCATTGTTGATTACACTGAAAGAGCTACTTGTATTATTTTTGGTGATGGAGCTGGAGCAGTTTTGCTTGAACCTACGGAGGATGGTTTAGGAATTCAAGATGCAATACTAAGGAGTGATGGTGCTGGTATGGAATTTTTACATATGAAAGCTGGAGGATCTGCTAAGCCTGCTTCACATGCAACTATTGACGCTAAGGAACACTATATTTTTCAAGATGGACAACCAGTATTTAAGGCAGCTGTAAAATCAATGGCTGATGTTTCAGAAGAAATTATGGAGCGTAATAATTTAAGTGCTGATGATGTAGCATGGTTAGTTCCACATCAAGCCAATAAAAGAATTATTGATGCTACTGCCAGAAGAATGGGAGTAGGAAATGAGAAAGTAATGTTAAACATTGAAAAATATGGAAATACTACTAACGGAACTATCCCATTATGCCTATGGGAATGGGAAAGCAAATTAAATAAAGGCGATAATATTATCCTTGCTGCATTTGGGGGAGGATTTACTTGGGGGTCAATTTTTATAAAATGGGCTTACGATTCAAACAAATAACTACTTTTGTAGTATAAATAAAACTTAAAAAATGGACTTAAAAGACATTCAAGAATTAATAAAATTTGTTGCAAAATCAGGGGCAACAGAAGTAGATTTAGAAATAGATAATATTAAAATTTCTATCAAATCACCAGAGAAAAAAAGAAGAGGTGAAGCAGATGAGATTACAACTATTATACAGCAACCAACCTCATCAGTAATGGTAGCACCAGTAATTGCTACTACTAATATTGCAAGTACGCCTGAAGTTGACGAAAATGCTAATTTCATTACAATTAAATCGTCAATGATAGGAACATTTTATCGTTCTTCTTCACCTGAAACTCCTTCATTCGTAAATGTTGGAGATACTATTAAAGAAGGTGATACTTTATGTATTATTGAAGCAATGAAGTTATTTAACGAAATTGAATCAGAAGTATCAGGTAAAATTATAAAAGTTTTAGTTGACGACACCACTCCTATCGAATTTGATCAACCGTTATTTTTGGTTGATCCTTCCTAATTATTCTTAAAATAATTGATTATGTTTAATAAAATCCTAATAGCAAATAGAGGAGAAATTGCACTTAGAATTATCCGTACTTGTAAAGAGATGGGAATAAAAACAGTTGCTGTGTACTCTACTGCTGATAAAGATAGTTTACATGTCCGATTTGCTGATGAAGCTGTCTGTATTGGCCCTGCTGCTAGTTCAGAATCTTATTTAAAGATTCCTAATATTATAGCGGCTGCTGAAATCACTAATGCGGATGCAATTCATCCTGGATATGGATTCTTAGCTGAAAACTCAAACTTCTCAAAGATTTGTAGTGAAAATAACATCAAGTTTATTGGTGCTTCACCTTCAATGATTGATGGTATGGGAGATAAAGCATCAGCAAAAGAAACAATGAAAAAAGCTGGAGTACCTACAATTCCTGGTTCTGTTGGAATTATTCCTGATTTTAAAACTTGTAAAAAACTAGCTATTGAAGTTGGATACCCAGTAATGCTAAAAGCAACTGCTGGTGGTGGTGGTAAAGGAATGCGATTAGTTTGGGAAAGTGAAAATTTAGAAGATGCTTGGAATAGCGCAAGACAAGAATCAAAAGCTGCATTTGGTAATGATGGGATGTATATGGAGAAATTCATTGAAGACCCAAGACATATTGAAATCCAAATTATAGGTGATCATACAGGAAAAGCAGCTCATCTTTCTGAAAGAGATTGTTCTATTCAAAGAAGACATCAAAAATTAGCGGAAGAAACACCTTCTCCATTCATGACAGAAAAATTAAGGGCTGACATGGGAGAAGCTGCAATTTTAGCTGCTGAAGCTGTAAAATATGAAGGAGTAGGTACAGTAGAGTTCCTAGTAGATAAGCATAGGAAATTCTTCTTTATGGAAATGAACACTCGTATTCAAGTAGAACATCCTATTACTGAAGAAGTAGTAGATTATGATTTGATTCGTGAGCAAATTAAAGTAGCTGCTGGTATTAAAATTTCAGGTGAAAATTATTACCCACAATTGCATGCAATTGAATGCAGAATTAATGCTGAAGATCCTGAAAATAACTTCAGACCTTGCCCAGGTTTAATCACTAATTTTCATGCACCAGGTGGTCATGGAATAAGAATTGACACGCATGTATATGCAAATTATATGATTCCTCCATTTTATGACTCTATGATTGCTAAAGTAATCACAGTTGCTCAAACTAGAGATGAGGCAATTGCTAAAATGGAAAGAGCATTAGATGAATTTATTATTGAAGGAGTAAAAACAACCATTCCTTTTCATCAGAAATTAATGAAAGATAAAGATTTCCGAGCTGGAAATTACACAACTAAGTTCATGGAAACATTCGAAATGTAAAATAAAAAAGCCCACTTTTCAGTGGGCTTTTCTTTTGCAATATATTCTAATTACTCAACTATAACTTTCCTCACTGTAGTTCCTTTATCAGTTACAATCTTTAAAAAGTAGATTCCTTTAATAGCAATATCAATTGTTTTGCTTTCAGTAGATAAAAGATGCTTTCCATCCAAAGCATACAGATTTATCTGATTAATTATCAAATCACTTTTAATATTAATGATGCCTGCTGAAGGATTTGGGAAAATGGATACTTCAATATTAATTAAATCGTTAATTACATTAGCACCACTTAATTCTCCCCATCTTTTTTCAAACTCTTGCAAATAAATATTAGCAGTTGTCGCATCATGTATAATTAGTGTATTCTCGTCAGAATTATTTTCAGCATTACTACTCCAATTATGAGAACCTGTTAATATTGTTGGATCAGAAGCGATTGAATTTGCATCTGCTATAGCATATTTATGATGAAGAGAATTAGTTACTCCTTGATGTGATCTTACATTTACACCTGCGGCTACTAAGTTAGA
>CATEYX010000174.1 GCA_949511925.1 Cryomorphaceae bacterium
ACAATCTTCCTGGAGTAGCTACTACAATATCTGCACCATTTTCTAGCCATTTTTTTTGTGTATTCATGTTGGTTCCTCCATAGACACCAACTACACGGCATGTAATGTATTTTGTTAACTGTTCTAGGGTTTCTACAACTTGAGCAACTAGCTCTCTGGTTGGTACTAAAATTAATATCCTAGGATTATTTTGCTTGGAATAACTTAACTCTTGCAATAGCGGTAGGCAATAGGCAATCGTTTTCCCTGTTCCTGTTTGGGCAATACCTACAAGGTCTTTCCCTCCTAGAATTTTAGAATATGTTTCTTGTTGAATAGGAGTTTGTTGCTGAAAACCTAAATCATCAATTGCATTTTGCAATTGCCTGTTAAGGTTGATTTCATTAAAATTGCTCATCATTATTAATTTGATGCAAAAATAGGAATAATGCAGGAAACAGAGCAATGCCTACTTTTTCTTTTTTATAATTAAAAAACTACTGTAGAATTAATCATATATCTAAAAAAAGAAACACTTTGTAGTATGTCTTTTTTATTTTATATTTCTTCAGAGTTTATTGCAAAAACAGGAATCATTAGAAATTCAGGACTATACTTTCGCTTTCTTTTATAATAAATTATTTAGAATTATCCTTCACAACTTTTACATGACACTAAGTTTGTTACCATTTCTTTAGAAACACTTTGGCTTCTTTGGTAATAAAGTGTTTTAATGCCTAGTTTCCAAGCTTCAATTATTAAGTTATTTACTTCTTTAATTGGTACAGTAGAAGGGATATTAATATTTAAACTTTGTGCTTGATCAATATATTTCTGACGAATGGATGCTTGTTGGATAATTTCAAGCTGACTAATTTCTTTAAAGGTTTTAAATACTTCCTTTTCATTTTCTGAAAGTTTACTTAGATGATTTACACTTCCATGATTTAACATTATACTTCTCCATACCTCTTCATTATCAATTCCTTTTTCAATCAATAGTTTTTCTAAGTACTTATTTTTACGCATAAAGTTTCCTTTGGCTAATCCTACTTTATAGAAATTACTGTAAAAAGGTTCTATTCCAGGAGATGTTTGTCCTAATATGGCTGATGAAGAAGTAGTTGGTGCAATTGCCATTAGAGTTGTATTTCTTCTTCCATATCCTTTTAGCAACTCTGGTTCACCATAAATTCTTGCTAATTCAATGGTTGCTTTTTCAGCTTTCTCACTTATTTCTTTAAATATAGAGTTTGTTAATTGCTTTGCCTTCATTCCTTCAAATGGAATCATATTTTTCTGTAAATATGAATGCCATCCTAGAACACCTAGCCCCAATGCCCTATGTCTTTTTGCAAAGTTTTGTGCATTTTTTAAGTAGTAGTTGCCTTCTGTCTTTTTAATAAATTCTTCTAGTACTGCATCCAAAAAGAAAGTAGCTAATTTCACAGCCTCTGTATCTTTCCACTCATCATATGCTTCTAAATTTAATGACGATAAACAGCAGATAAATGACTCATCAATACTTGATGGTAAAGTAATCTCAGAACAAAGATTACTTGAATTTATCATCATTCCTTTATCTTTATATACTTGAGGTTTGTTACGATTTACGTTATCTGAGAAAAATATATATGGCAATCCTTTTTGTTGGCGATTTTCTAAAACTTTAGCCCATATTTTTCTTTTTTCTAGGTCTCCTTCTATCATATCATTCATCCAGTAATCAGGTACACATACTGCATAAAATAGATTTTGAATCGGATTCCCTATACTTTTAATTTGCATGAACTCTTCAATATCTGGATGATCAATGTCTAGGTAGGCAGCAAATGCTCCTCTTCTAACACCTCCTTGAGAGATAGTATCCATAGTAGTGTCAAATAATTTCATAAAACTTACTGCACCACTACTTTTACCATTATCCTTTACGGCACTTCCTCTTTCCCGCATTGATCCAAAATAACCTGATGTACCTCCACCAATTTTTGTTTGCATAATCACCTCTCCTAATTTGTGGGTAATATCCTCTATCCTATCAGGAATATGCACATTGAAACATGAAATTGGTAGCCCTCTTTCAGTACCCATATTTGCCCAAATTGGAGAGCTTAAACTCATCCAGCCTCTTTCTATTAATTCCTTAAATCCTTCTTTGAGCTCAGGTCGAAACAAGTTTTTTGCTGCTGCTGTGCACACTCTGTCAATTGCTCCTTCGACTGTTTCTCCTTGTAGCAAATACCCTCTATTTAATATTTGCTCACTTTCTTCATTTTTCCACCAGTATCTTTCCATAATTTCTTAATATTTTAAAATAAATCTGAAGCTGTAATGCTTTTATCATGCTTAGTATAATCAACTGGTCTTTTTGCAAAGAAGTCATCCATACTATTCGAGAAAACTTCTTTTTCAAACCAAGCCATTGGTTGATAAGCTTCAAAAGGGACATTAAACACTGGTTCAATTCCTATTTGCACTAAGCTTTCATCTGTGCGATATTTCATGAAGTTTAGTAGATCCATTTTGTTAATAAACTCTAGCTCTCCTTGCTCAAAAATCCAATCTAGCAACCTACTCTCTATATCAATTGATTCTTTTACCATTAATCTTATTTTATTTATGCTTTCAGAATCAAAAAATTCAGGATTTTCTTCTTTTATCTTATTTATAATATACATGCCCGCATTTGCATGTAATTGCTCGTCTATTGATGTCCATGCTATAACATTACTTACGTTCTTCATGTAACCTTTAAATCGAGTAAATGATAGTATAATAGCGAATTGACTAAATAAGGACACATTCTCAATAAGAATAGAAAATAAGATAAGTGTATTTGCGTATTGTTTCTTATCATCTGAATTAGAATGAGATAATGCAATTTGTAAATAATCTACTCTTTCCTTGATGATTGGAATGCTAATCAAATCCTCAAATTCATCATTGTACCCCAGTACTTCTAAAAGTCTAGAATAAGCTTCAGAGTGTCTAAACTCGCATTCAGCAAAAGTACTTCCTAAGCCATTAAACTCTGGTTTTGGTAAATGGTTGTATAGGTTTCCCCAAAATGTTTTTACGGAAACCTCAATTTGTGCAATTGCTAATAATGCATTTTTAATTGAATTCTGTTCTGCTTTGTTAAGATGAGATAAAAAATCTTGTGTGTCAGCAGTAAAATCTACTTCAGAGTGCACCCAAAATGATTTGTTTATTGCATCTGTAAATTCAAGTACTTCTGGGTACTCAAAAGGTTTGTAATTTCTACGATAGTCAAATATTCCCATACTATTTTAAGCTTTAAATTAATAAAAAAAAGTAGTTTACTATACTTTTTAATCAGGAAGAAGATAATTATAGAGGTGAATTTTCACGCTTAACATTATAATCTTGCTTTTGATGCGAAAGCAGATTCTTATAATAAAAAGGTCGGTGTCTGACTTATAGCAAATTATATCTTAGTGCTATTTACAGTTGCGCAACAGTTCGTGATTTTAACACGATTCCCCATTATCCTTTTTAAATATTCTTTGTTAGTATACACTAAAAAAGAGTAAAAAACTTCCTGCAATTATAGGTATTTAATTTACTCAATAGTGAAATCTATGATTCTCTAAATTTGATATTTATTAACAACTTTTAGTAATAAGTATTCTTAACAAAAAATTATTGCATGTCATCAAGTTCTAGCCACCTCAATTCTTTTTCATCTATCATATTGATGATTTTTCCAAGTCTTGCACTTTTTTCTAGAATCAAATCTAAAATTAAACTTGGATCTTGAATAAGAAGTTCTAGTTCTTTTTTTTCTTTTTCTAATTCAGAAAGTTCTTTCTCTAAATTGTTATACTCAAATTGATCATTAAAAGAAAGTTTCTTTTTAGGAGCTTTAAATTTTGAATTTTGCTTTTCTAGATGTTGAATTTTTTTAAACTCTTTTTCTTGGGCTATTTCTTTTTCACGATATTGAGAATAGGTACAATAATGATCTTTTATCTCTCCATTTCCTGTAAATACAAAAAGGTGCTCAGTTAATTTATCCATAAAGAATCTATCGTGAGATACTAATATCAAACAGCCTTTGTACTGTAAAAGGAATTCCTCTAATTTAGTTAAGGTGAGCAAATCCAAATCATTGGTTGGCTCATCTAAAATCAAGAAATTAGGATTTTTCATGAGTACAGTAAGTAAATACAATCTTCTTCTTTCCCCACCACTTAACCTTTTTACTTCAGTGAATTGCATTTCTGGGGTAAACATAAAGTGTTCTAATAACTGTGAAGCACTTACTTTTCTATTATCTGACATTACAATAAATTCTGCAATATCTTTAAGTACGGTTATTACTCTTCTATCTTCATCAGTGTCTAATCCTCCTTGCGTGAAATAACCATAATTGATGGTTTCTCCTACATTGATTTTTCCACTATCTGGCTTTTCTCTTCCTGTTATGATATTTAAAAATGTACTCTTCCCTACTCCATTTTTACCTAGTATTCCTATTCGCTCTCCTTTTTTGAAAGTATAGTCAAACCCATCAAGAATAGTTAATTCTCCAAAACTTTTTTTAATGTTTTTTAGTTCTAGAATTTTACCTCCCATCCTATCCATTTTCACATCAATATTCAGTTCTTTGGTTATTCTCTTGGAACTTGCTTTTTTCTTTATTTTATCAAAATTATCTATTCTAGCTTTTGATTTTGTAGTTCTTGCTTTTGGTGAGCGTCTTATCCATTCTAGCTCTTTCTTCATTAGCTTTTGTGCCTTTCCAATCTCTACATCAAAATTACTTTCTCGTTCGGCTCTTTTTTCTAAGAAATAGGAAAAATTTCCTTTATGATGATATAGGTTTCCTCCTTCTAATTCCATAATATTATTGCAAACTCGCTCCAAGAAATACCTGTCGTGAGTTACCATTAAAAGGGTAATGTTTTGTTGTTGCAAGAATTTTTCTAACCATTCTATCATTGATATATCCAAATGATTGGTTGGCTCATCTAAAAGTAATATATCCGCATTTTCCAATAATAAAAGTGCCAGTGACAATCTCTTCTTTTG
>CATEYX010000175.1 GCA_949511925.1 Cryomorphaceae bacterium
AAATCCTTCACATCCCAATTCAAACCTTTTACAATATCAGCTGCTGACTCCAACAAAATAGCTTGTTGCGATTTAATTAAATAATTACATCATTTAGCATTTTTATCAATTGGATTTTCCGGGACAGCAAAAACCACTCTAATAAGAGAGTTCGCAATATCGGCCGTAATTAATGATCCACCTTTAGCAGCACTTTCAATAACAATAGTTGCATCCAAAAGGCCGGCAACTATTCTATTTCGTGAAAAAAAATGCTGAGGAAATACTACAGTTCCACTTAAATAATCAGTAAGTAAACAGCCGTTTGCAGTTATCGTTTTGGCAACTAATGCATGTGCACTTGGATAAATTTTATCCAACCCATGGGGAAAAAGCAATTGTTTTCAAGCCATATTGTATGGCTGCCTTATCTGCCGCAACATCAATACCATGTGCTAATCCAATCACAATAACAGGATTGTAAGGAGCCAATTCTTTTACTAATTCATTCGTAAATTGTTTCCAAAAACTGGGAGCTTTGCGAGTACCCACTATACTTATGAATTTATCCTTATTCCAATCAATATCACCTTTATAAAACAAATTAAGAGGTGCTCTTAGTCTGTCAGGGTAATGCTTATCTGCATAAAATAAATGATTAACATCCTCCTTATCCATCCATTTTAATTCTTGCTCATCTCTAGTCAATACATCAGTAGATAAAATAGCCTTTAGAAGCACTTTTCCAATACCTTCAATTTTCTCTAACTCATTCCGTTTCGCAAAAAACTGCCTTTGCTGAGCCAGTAAAAGCTAATAACTTTTTACAAATTACATCTCCAACACCTTCAATTAATGTGAGTGCAATTTGATATTTCTTTTCATCTTCATTCAATTCGTGCAATTTTCTATATTTGTCATGTTAAAAATTAATTCATTAAATATATGAGAAAAATCTTTATGTTAGTTGTTATTACTCTTTGTAATTTAACACTATACAGCCAAACTATAATTGGTGCGATTACTGATGCCAACAATAATGAGAAATTAATTGGAGTCAACATCATTCTTGAAAATGGAGGAGGAACCTCAACTGATGTATTTGGGAACTACACTTTAAATACAAGTGAAGGAACGAAAAAAATAACTTTTAAATACATTGGCTATAAAGATATTGTTAAAGAAATTTCTTTAGCCAAAGATGAAAATAAAACAATCAATATTGCTTTAGAAAACTCTTCAGAACATTTAAGTACAGTCGTTATTTCTGCTGGAAGGTTTGAACAGAAGATTGAAGAAATTACAGTTTCCATGGAAGTGATAAAATCAACACTGATTGAAAACAAAAATACAACCCAGATAGAAACAGCTATGGATCAAATTCCTGGAGTTAATATTACAGATGGACAAGCCAATATTAGAGGGGGGAGTGGTTGGAGTTTTGGTGCCGGAACAAGAGTATTAGTTATGGTGGATGATATGCCTTTAATTTCTGGAGATGCAGGACAAGCACAATGGAGTTTAATCGCTACTGAAAACATTAATCAAGTAGAAGTTATAAAGGGAGCTTCTTCTGCACTTTATGGCTCTTCAGCTTTGAATGGCGTAATCAATGTGCGTACTGCTTTCCCAAGCCAAAAGGATATTGATAAAAATAAATTACCCGGTTACACTAAGGTAAATATGCACTTTGGATTAATTGATAAAGCCAAAAGAAATGCATTAAATTGGAATGGAGAAAAAAGAAGGGCTTTCAAAGGAATTGAATTTTTGCAAGCAATAAAGTTTGACAATCTAGATTTATCTCTAGGAGGTAATATCTTTTTAGATGATGGGTATAGAATGGAGGAAGTAACTGATAGGAAAAGATTCAATATAAACTCTACATATAAAAGTAAAAAAATTGAGGGACTTTCATATGGTGTAAATGCAAACTTCTTATTGCAATCAACTGGATCAGCAATAATATGGCAAGGATTAGATCAAGCTTACATACCGTTAGATAGTGCCATTACTACAACAAGTGGAGATACATACAATATTGATCCCTCTATAACATATATAAGTGGCAATAACAGACATTCTTTACGAACGCGATATTTAAAGGTAATTAATGATAATAGTAATAAAGGTGCTGATAATGGTCAGGATAATAAATCTAAAACTTACTATTCTGACTATCAATGGCAGAAAAATATCGAAAAATATAATTTACGAATCACTAGCGGAACAACTAATGAGAGAGTATATGCCAATTCGGATTTATTTAATGGTAAAAACTACAAAACAAACAATTCCTTATACGCACAGCTAGATAAAAAATGGAATAGATTAAATATTTCCTTAGGAGCTAGATATGAAAGTTTTAGATTGCATTCTGAGGAAAAATACTTTATTGAAGGAGATTCAATTAATGAGATTACTGCTAGCAAACCAGTATTCAGAACAGGATTAAATTATCAATTAGCTGAAGCTACATATTTAAGGGCTTCTTGGGGGCAAGGATATCGATTTCCATCTATGGCTGAATTATTTATTTCTACCAATCAATCTGGGTTAGAGATTTACCCGAATCCAGAATTAAAACCTGAAAGCGGGTGGAGTAGCGAAATTGGAATAAAACAAGGAGTAAAAACAGGGAAATGGATGGGCTATATTGATGTAGCTGCATTTATAATGCAATATGATGATATGATGGAGTTCTCTTTTGGACAATGGGAAGAATCTCAAGGAGAAATAAATTTTTATGGACTAGGATTTAAATCTGTAAATGTGGGAGCAACACAAATTAGCGGAGCAGAAATAAGCATAAGTGGTCAAGGAAAAATAAATCCTAATTTAACAATTAATTTAATTGCCGGGTATACTTATATGAATCCAATTTCATTGGATTTAGATCATACATATGCATATGAGTCAGCTGTAATTGCTTCAGGGATAACATACCCAGGAGACCCAATCACTTACAGAAGTAGTAGCTCAGATTCAACTATGCTAAAGTATCGCTACAAACATATTGCTAAATCAGATATTGAAATTGTATATAAAGACATCACTTTAGGAGGGAGTATTCGCTATAATAGTTTTATGAAGAATATTGATTTAGTATTCACTCAGTCCATTATAGAAAGTGACGCAATAGGCATTACAGGAATTAATGAAGCAAGAGATAAATTTAAAGATGGAGATCTGATCATTGATTTACGAGCTGGATATCAAATGACTAAAACAGCACGATTAGGGTTTATTGTAAACAACCTACTAAACAGAGAATACATGAGCCGACCAGCCAACATGATGCCTCCAAGAACTTTTGCTATGCAATTAGCACTAAAAATATAATGAAAATAATTGGAATCATACCTTCTAGATATGAGTCAAGCCGTTTTCCCGGAAAACCATTAGCTGATATTTTAGGCAAAAGTATGATTCAAAGGGTGTACGAACAATGTAAAAAAGCATCTTCTCTTTCCAAGGTTATAGTCGCTACTGACGACCAGCGAATTTTCAATCATGTTTTAAGTTTTGGCGGCAAAGTAATTATGACTTCAAATTCTCATCCTTCGGGAACAGATAGGTGCAATGAAGTAATACAATCTTTAGAAGAAAAATATGATGTTGCCATTAATATTCAAGGAGATGAACCTTATATTAACCCTGAACAAATTGACGAAGTAGCTTCATTATTTTCTTCAGAAAATGTGAGTATTGCTACCTTAGCTAAAAAGATTGAAGATGAAAGCTTAATAACGGATATAAATAGCCCAAAAGCAGTTTTTGATACGAACGGAATAGCATTCAATTTTTGCAGAAAAATCACCAATCCTGAAAAAGAAAAAGCATATTTTAAACACATAGGAATCTATGGTTACCTAACCAAAACACTTGCAAAAATTTGTAAATTACCACCTTCAGATAACGAAATAAAGGAACGCTTAGAGCAGCTCAGGTGGTTAGACAATAAGTATTTGATTAAAGTAGGGATTACTACTCATGAAGGTATATCAGTAGATACTCCTGAGGATATTGAAAAAATTAAAGCTCAAATGGGATAAATTACTTAGTTTTGTTCCTATGAATAAAACGGTTGAACATTATATTTCGGAACTCTTATTTTTACACGATTGTGTAATCCTTCCTAATTTTGGAGGATTTGTAGGAAACCCTCAATCTGCAGAACTCAATAAGACAACAGGAATGTTAAGTCCTCCATCCAAACAAATTCTTTTTAATGCTAACCTAAAAACGAATGATGGCTTACTAATCACTCATATTTCCAACCAAGAAGGAATTACGCAAGAAGTAGCTAAAAATGAAGTAGATAATTATGCTACAAAAATTACTAATAAACTAACTAGCTCCAAAGTTTTACGCATAGATAAGATTGGCTTATTCACTCTAGGAAAAGAAGGAAATATCATCTTTTTACAAGATAGTGTAAATAATTATAGTTTAGATTCTTTCGGGATGAAAGCAACCCAAAACAAAGCGGTTTTAAGAGAAACTATTATTGAAGAAAAGGTAGCTGCTACAATTCAAAATATTCGCACACAAAGCAATAATCCAAGAGTATTTTTAAGAGCAGCTGCAATAATTATTCCTTTGATTGCTCTTTCTTATATTAGCATTACTCAGCAAGATAAAATCAATAATGTATATACTCAAATGGCAAGTTTAAATCCATTTGAAAATAGCATAATTGCGGAAGTGATTCCTGAAGTGAAAATTGAATTTGCAGCAACTCCAATAGTTGAAATTATTGAAGAAGACATTGCGCCAATTAAAATTCCTCAGAAAACTTACTATATTATTGCAGGTGCTTTTTCTAAGAAAAAGAATGCAAATAAAATGCTTGCAAAATTAAAAAAGTGGGATTACAATACTGAGCTTGTTCCAGGAGGAAATTTATTACGTGTAAGTTATAATTCCTTTACAAATAAAGCAGATGCTCTAATTGCATTACACGAAATAAAACAAGAAAATTCAGCTGCTTGGTTACTTACTCAATAACACATTATGAAATCTAAAACAGCACAAGAATCCTTATCAATTACTACTGAGATAGTACTACCAAATGATACTAATAACTTGAATAACCTTATGGGAGGTCGATTATTACATTGGATGGATATTGCTACAGCTATTGCAGCACATAGACATTGTGGCAGAATAGTAGTTACAGCAGCCGTAAACAATGTATCCTTTACTAAAGCAATTCCTGCTGGCAGTATTGTAACTTTAGAAGCTAAAGTAACTCGTGCATTTACTTCATCAATGGAAGTAATCGTAGATGTATGGATGGAGAATAATCAACACAAAGGGAAAGTGAAATGTAATGAAGCAATTTACACTTTTGTAGCTGTTGACCAGTTAGGAAACCCTATTGATGTGCCAGCTTTAATTGCAGAAACAGAAGAAGAAAAAAGTCGTTTTACAGCCGCACTAAGAAGAAGACAATTATCTTTAGTTATTTCTGGAAGAATGAAACCAAATGAGGCAACTGAGCTAAAAGCTTTATTCGCTTAAAAACAAATTTTCATCAATTTCTTGCATGCACTTAAAGTGTCCTTTTGGGCATTTATCATATCCTATTTTAGAACAAGGACGACAATTTAGACCCTTTACCTCAATCCTTTTAGATTGTTCACTTTCTAGGTAAGGATACATTCCAAATTCAGGAACTGTATTCCCCCAAACAGAAAATATCTTTTGTTGAAATGCTGCTGCAATATGCATCATTCCTGTATCGTGCGTAATTACCATTTTAGCTTGCTGAACTAAAGAAGCTGACTGCAAAATAGAATACTTTCCACAAGTATTAATTGTGTTGTTTGTATTTGCAATAATTTGTTCCCCTCTTTCAAAATCTTCAGGACCACCTACTAGTAACACAGGTTTATTTACCTTTTTAATAATAGAAATTATTTTCTCATTTGGCAATATTTTGGTAGCATGCTGCCCACCAATAACAAAAACGATATAGTCTTTAGGAAATATACTAATATCAATTTTATCGTTAGGGGAAAGAAAGAAATCTAAACCTTGATTATCATTTTTAACTCCTAAATGTTTAACTGTTTCAAGATACCTATCTACAATATGAATTTTAGGCATATTATATAGCTTAAAGTTAGTAAGCATGAATTTTTCCATATTCAGCTTATTGAAACCTTTTGCAGAAACTCCTAGTCTAATTTTAAGTATTTGTGTTCTCAAATTATTATGTAAATCAATTACATAATCATATTTCTCTTTTTTCAAATCAGCAATTACCTCAGTAATAGAATTCTCAATCTGATATACTGAATCGATATAAGGATTGTTTTTTAAAAGCGGAACATAAGCTGATTTGGTTAAAAAATGCACCTGAGCATTCAGTTGTTTTTTAAGCATTCGAACCACTGGTGTGGTGAGTACAATATCACCAATTGAGGAGAATCGGACAACTAATATTTTAAGTGTTTCTTGCACATGGTAAAACTAATAAATTTATCCTAGTTTTGCAGTCATGCAATTTATTGATACCCATAGCCATTTATACAGCAGTCAATTTGATGAAGATAGAACTCAGGCGATTAATAACGCGATTTCTTCTGGCGTTTCTACAATTTTATTCCCTAATATATCAAGTGAATACACCAAGGGGATGCTAGAACTCTGTGATGAATTTCCTGAAAATTGTTTCCCAATGATGGGCTTACATCCCTGTGATGTAAATGAAGATAACATAGAGGCTGAACTACTACATGTAGAGCAGGAATTAGCAAAAGGGAAATATATTGCAGTTGGTGAAATTGGTTTGGACTTATATTGGGACAAAACAAAATTAAAAATTCAGGAAAAGGCGTTTATTCATCAAATTGAATTAGCCAAAAAAAACAAGCTACCTATCGCTATACATGTGCGCGATTCATTTGCTGAGGCCATTGAAATTATTGAAAAGTTGAATGATGAAAACTTAAGAGGTGTCTTTCACTGCTTTACCGGAAGTATTGAAGATGCCCAAAGAGTTATCAGTTTAGGAGGTTTTTATTTAGGAATTGGAGGAGTCTTGACTTTTAAAAACTCAGGATTAGATAAAACCATTTCAGCAATTGAACTCCAACATTTAATTTTAGAAACGGATGCTCCATACCTTGCTCCAACTCCCTTTAGAGGAAAAAGGAATGAGAGTAAATACATTATAAATATTGCAGAGAAACTAGCAGAAGTACAGCAAATAGACATAGAAGAAGTGGCAAAAATTACGACCTTAAACGCAAAAAAATTATTCGGATTATGATAAATAAAAAAATATTACTTATTTATACAGGAGGTACTATCGGAATGGTAAAAGATATGGAAAAGAATACCTTAGTTCCTTTTAATTTTGATGAGTTACTAAAAGCAATTCCTGAGTTAAAAAGTGAAGATGTCGATTTGGATAATATAAGTATTGCCAAGCCTATTGATTCTAGTAATATGAATCCTACTGTTTGGGCAGAAATAGCAAATCTTATTAAGATAAATTACAAAAAATATGATGGTTTTGTTATTCTTCATGGCTCGGACACCATGGCCTATACAGCATCAGCATTGAGCTTTATGTTAGAAGGGCTGAACAAAGCAGTTATACTTACTGGCTCGCAAATTCCTATTGGAGCAAGAAGAAGTGATGCTAAAGAAAACCTAATTACAGCTGTAGAAATTGCAACTAGCGGAAAAGTAAGTGAGGTATG
This sequence comes from Cryomorphaceae bacterium, assembly GCA_949511925.1. GTDB lineage: Bacteria > Bacteroidota > Bacteroidia > Flavobacteriales > BACL11 > UWMA-0277. Next base: position 7,698 of record CATEYX010000175.1, read on the forward strand.
TGTGTTTTTTGAAGATCAATTGTACAAAGGAAACCGAACGGTAAAAGTAAATACCGAGCATTTTGAGGCTTTTGAATCTCCCAACTACCCAATTTTGGCAGAAGCAGGTGTGAATATCAAATATAAATCATCTCTTACGAAACCACAAGATACAAAACTAATTGTTCATCAAAATATGAGTAATGATGTGGCTATCTTAAAATTCTTTCCTGGGATTACTATTACTACTATTAAAGCGATTATAAATAGTGCTAAGGGAATTGTAATTGAAAGTTTTGGGGCAGGAAATGCGCCTACCACACCCGAACTAAGTGCTTTACTTAGCACAGCTAATAAAGAAGGAAAAATCCTAGTTAACATTACTCAATGCTTACAAGGGAGTGCAGTTGATGGACAATACGAAACCAGTGAACCTTTTGGGAAATCAGGTGTTATTTCAGGGAAAGATTTAACTACTGAAGCTGCTATTACTAAGCTGATGTTCTTGTTAGGAAAAGGATTAAATGATGAAGAAATCAAGACAGAATTACAAAAAAATATAAGGGGCGAGATTACCAACTAATTTTTTAGATTTGCTGCCCAATTGGTGAGGTGGCCGAGTGGCTTAAGGCGCACGCTTGGAAAGCGTGTAAACGGGAAAC
>CATEYX010000176.1 GCA_949511925.1 Cryomorphaceae bacterium
AAAGATTCTTTTAATAATCAGCCGAGATGCTGAAAGTGTTTTGTTTTTGCACTAAGAATTAATTAAGCAACTCACCGATGCAGGTTATGAGGTAATCCATTTTGATCATAGAGGTTTAAGACTCTCAGATTGGATGGCCAGTTGGACTAAAAAAACAGCTTTTACACTGGAAAATATTACTAGAGATGTAATGGCAATTATGGACCATTTAAAATTAAAAAAGGTTCACGTGATTGGAGCGTCTATGCGTGGTATGATTGTTCAAAGAATGGCAATTGACTTTTGAAGGTAGTAAATAGTTTAACTTCTATTATGTTTACTGGACATTTTTTTGATCCTCAATTAGTATCTCTATTGAAAACCAATGACATAAGAAAAGTAAATTAAACTTCGCGTAAATATTGATCATTTATGGCAAGGAAATGGCGATTATATTTTAGATATTAATCTTCAGATATCTCTTTATTGATATGAGTACGATTATAGGGGAGGAATAAATCCAAAAGCATTCCAATATCACAATAAAGCTTTCGGGCTCAAGATTAGCAGAATTAAAAAAGATCACAATCCCTATATTAATTATATATGGTACGAAAGACCTATTAAGAAATTATGAACATGCCAAAAAATATACTATATTGATGCGAAATTCGAAAAAATTATATTTGAAAGGGATGGGACATGACGTGCCAAAATAATATTTAAAACCAATAATTAGGAATATTTTATTACATGTAAGTAACTAAACAAATGAAAACTAAACAAATGAAAACAAACAACTTAATTAAAACAGCAATTTTTTCGCTCATGCTTTTTGTGGGAAATATAGCGCTGGCACAATCAACAATATCAGGAAGTATTTCTGATTCAGATCAACAGCCTCTACCAGGTGTAAATATTGTTATTGACGGAACTAATACTGGGACCTCTTCTGATTTTGATGGTAATTTCTCGTTGAATACCTCCTCAGAATTCCCATTTAGTATTAGTATTTCTTCTATAGGCTTTGGATCACAAACGATTGAAGTAACAGCTGCAGATCAAGAAATTAATATTTCACTTGAGGCTGGACAGAATTTAGATGAAATAATTATATCAGCTTCAAGAAGACCACAAAAAATTCAAGAAGCGCCATCTTCAGTTTCTGTAATTTCTTCAAGACAGATTGAGAATTCTGCCAATGTTGTTGATCCGATAAGAAATCTTGTGAATATTCCTGGGGTTCAAATTCAACAGAATTCTGTTAATTCAATAAATATAGAGATGAGAGCAGGATCTGGAGTTTTCGGAACCTCTACACTTCCTATGCTAGATTATAGATATCTTGTAACTCCTGCTGCAGGCTCTTATTTTAACTTTCAATCAGGCTTATCTAATATAGATATAGAACGAATTGAAGTGGTTCGCGGAGCTGCATCAGCACTTTATGGTCCTGGAGTAACTTCTGGAGTTGTTCACTTTCTAAGTAAAAGTGCAATTGATAAACCTGGAACTACTATCGAAGCTTTTGGTGGTGGATTAAATACTGTAGGAACATCATTAAGACATGCATGGGCTAATGATGATAAAACATTTGGTTATAAAGTTAATGTACGATATACATCAGGTGATGACTTCACTCTTGATCTA
>CATEYX010000177.1 GCA_949511925.1 Cryomorphaceae bacterium
AATAAATTAAAATATAGTAGTATTTATGGAGTAATTGTAAACAAGATTTCTAAAGGAGAATAATTAAGTTTAGTTGAAATATATCAAGCTAGTCATTATTATAAGAAGCAATCATAATAGCGAATACGAATATATAATAGTGCAAAGCATTTTAAAAAATGATAAAAGATAGTTTATTTGGAAAAGTTAGATTGAAATTCACAAAAATATATTTAAGGTACTACAATTCGTTTGAAAAAACCCCTATTCTTCGACAATTAAATGCGAGACATTTAAAACATCCCAATCTATCACTAAACCACCGGCCAAAGATTTTGCAGTTTCTTTTCCATAAAGAAATTCACACAAATACAATGCCGCTTCAAAGGATTTTGCTCCCCCTGCTGAAGTAAGGTATTTTCCGTCTCTCACAAATAAAACATTTTTTCGAATGTCTAATCCAGGAAACATTGCACGCATTGTATCAATGTCGCTTGGAAATGTCGTTGATACCCTATCTTCAAGCAGTCCAGCTTTGGCCAGAACAAAGGCACCGTCACAATGGGAAGTAATAAAGGTTGCTTCTTTATCTACTTTTCTAACAAAATCGAGCATCGCTTTGTCCTCCAGGTCACTGTCTAAATGATGTTCAGCAGAGGGTACCACTAGAATGTCAATCTTTGGCAACGCATCTTTGAGATAATTAAAATCTGGCAAAATTCGTACCCCTTCAAAAGTGGTAACCGGCGCATCCGTATTTGCGACTGTAAACACATTCATTGCTTTGATGTTTTCCCTAAAGATTGTGTGGTGAAAAATATCATACGGCGCAGTAAGTTCTGTATTAAAAGTTCCATCCATGATTAAAAATGCAACATTGTATCGATTCTTTTCTAATGTCGGAAAGTTTTTTGAAATGCTAATCTCTTTACTTCTGGTAACAATGGATTCTTTGCAACCAAAACCCACAATGAATACCACTAAAATATATAAAACTCTCATGTTACAATCTTTCTAACAGTTATAAAGTATAAAAAAACAATATATTTTTCTTTTTTTATATTAAATAACAAAATATTATTTTCTAAAAAAAGTATATTTGGTGTGCCAGTTTGGTTAACCAATTATTAAACTCAATAAAATGATTAAAAATACTTTTTATTTGCTATTATTTTTGACTGTTACAACATTTAGTCAAACAACCTACAATATTAGTGATCCCGAAGATTTAGAAAACAACACCTATACAGCCGGAGATGTAATTATTTTAGAGGATGGTATATACAATTCCGATGAACGGATTGATTTTATTGGAAATGGAACAGCAGAAAATCCCATAATTTTTAGAGCAGTATCACCAGGAGGTGTTATTTTTTCTGGAGGTTTACAAATGAATATTGGTGGTGATTACCTTGTGGTTGATGGATTTCACTGGAAAGGTGGTTATGGAGCAAATAATTTTATTCAATTTAGAAATGGTTCTGATTATGCCAATCATAGTACCATTCAAAATTGTGCAATCGATGGTTTAGCTCTAAGTCCAGATGATATTGCAGACAATGGGACTACCTCTATAACTAAACATCGATGGATTGTACTTTACGGTACTTACAACGCTGTAATTAATTGTTCCTTTATGAATAAAGCTAGTGCAGGTGCATTAATTTTAGCTGAATACCAGTACAACGCAGAAGGAGATCCATGTGCAACCATTGGACACACAATTAGTAACAACTATTTCTACAAATATGAAAAAATTGACAACAGCTTAAGTAATTCAGGAGATAGCGAAACAATTCGCATTGGATCGAGTGATAATCAAAATGTAAATAGTGATGTATCTGTTAGCAATAACTATTTTGTTGAGGCGGATGGCGAAAATGAAATCATAACAAATAAAAGTAAAGGGAATCGCTTTACAAATAATACTTTTAGAAGATGTAGGGGTTCATTAGTCTTGCGACATGGTTCGAATGCCACTGTAGATGGAAATTACTTTTTAGGTGAAAATATTGATGGTACGGGAGGTATTAGAATTACCGATAGTAATCATGAAATTACAAATAACTATATTCAAGATTGCATCACCGTAGAGGATCAAGCAAAATGGAATAATGGAATCACATTTATAGGGGGAAGTGCCAATGCAGCCGTATCATGCACAGCTACCAATACCTCAAATGGGTATCAGAAATCTGAAAATTTAATCATTTCCAACAATACAATTATTAATACAAATGCACCTTTGTATTACAATACAGATAAAGGAACTACTGACCCAACTGGAAATGTTTCAAACAATTTAATTTATTTTGTTGCAGGGAATGCAAATTCATCAGATGTAATTTCTGGGGATACTACTACTGCTTATGGCGATCTTGGAACTTCATTATCATACACCGGAAATGTTTACACAGGAACTTCGTTAGGTGAAACCAATACAGGTTTTTCTGAAGAAACAGGAATTGCAGCTACCACTGAAGGTGAAATTTTTACTTTTTCTGGAACGGGATCTGCTGGCAAGGGGGCAAACTTAGGTTCATACATCCCTTTGACAGATGATAGTGTAGGTTATGGAATTGGAGCTTGTTTTCTGGACCATTTAGGAGCAAACATCACGGATGGCAATTGTACAATAGAAATCCCAGAGACACTAACTGTGAGTAGTTTGCAAACACTTCCAGCTGACGCAGGTAGTTATGAGGTTTCTGTAACAGCAAATGTAAGTTGGACAGCTTTGTCTAACGATGCTTGGATAACTATAGATACAAATTCAGGTACTGGAGATGCGACTGTTTTTGTATCTGTGGCTGCAAATACAGCAACCAGTAATAGAAGTGGTACGGTAACTTTTATAGAAGATCCGGGAGGGGGTGACCTTGTAAGAAATTTAACCGTTACTCAAGAAGGAGTAGATTTAACGGATTTATACACTTTAATCAATGATGTCCCCGGAGGTGGGCCTGTTTCAATTCATTCCTTTTCAAGCGATAACGCGAGTGATAGTCCTCCCGAAGTGGCAGTTAACACCTTAGACAAAGTAAATACGAGTGCATCTATATGGGCAGCTCAGGATGGAGCTATTTTAACAGGAGATTATAGAGGTGATGGAGAATATATTATTTATGATTTAGGGACTGAATATAATCTTAATTTAATTCAATTTAGCACCACAAATAAATCAGATTCTTTTGGCTACCAAATTTGGGTATCCACAACAGGAACAGCAACAAATGACTTTACAATGTTGTTGCCAACTTCTGGAGATTTAATACTCACCACAACTAATACAATGGATTTCAATCAATATGAAATTACAACAAGCGCACGCTATGTTAAAATGATTGGATACGGTCGATTTAATAGTACAGGAGATACTAGAACTAATGCCTGGAGTACGATTGCTGAAATTGAATTTTTTGGTACTGAAACGTTATCTTTAGATGAAACTTCTTTTGAAAATCAATTACAACTTTTCCCAAATCCAACAAACGGGCTTATCAACATCGAAACCCATTTAAATACGCTCGATACTATTAAGGTATTCTCTTTAACAGGCAGAAAGGTCTTAGAAATGGATGTAAAGGCTACAGAGAAAACATTCAATATAAATGTTTCAAAACTGGCAAAGGGTACTTATCTATTAGTGTTTTTTAAAGAAAATCGATTTAGAGCTTCAAAAAAAATCATCATTGAATAAATGAGGGTTCGTATCTTTAGACAAAATAGACCACAATCGTATTCTAATTTGTAAATTCACAGATTCAAAATTAAATGCAATATCAAATTTTAAAAGTGCTTACAATACTCTTCAGTACTGCAACGCTAATAAGCTGTAATCCAACCAAAAAAGACAGGTATGTAGAAAATCATTTCAACAAACATGTTTCTTTTACGTCACCTTCAAATGTTCCATTTACCATCGAATGATAAGGTGGCGTATTATGCTAGGTCAAGGTTTTAAAGAATTTGAATCAGCAAAGAGAACCATATCAGCAATAGAAATAGTTAGAATGATAAAGAAAAATCAACTGGTGAACCCTGAAAATTCAACCTACAAATCATTTATATTATTAGCTTCTTAAAAAATTAAATTAGTTTAAAACTTGTTGCTTAATTTTAGCAGATGC
>CATEYX010000178.1 GCA_949511925.1 Cryomorphaceae bacterium
ATCATTTATACTTACAATTATTAAGTCGGCAGATTTTAATTTAGTTAAATCATTTGTGAAATGGGCGTCTAATTTTTTAGCTAGTACTTTTGCATTTTCTATACTTTTACTATACACTTGTACTATGCTGTAATTGCTATTTTTTAATGCAAATCCTAAGTGCGTAGCGACATTGCCTGAACCTAACAAAATTATATTTTTCATTTCAAATAATTTAAACACAAACTTAATAATAATTCGTAATTTTGCAACATAAATTTTAGATATGATAATTAGAATAATAAAGTTTCTTTCTTCCATGAGATTAATGAGTATACTTATCTTATTATTTGCTTTTGCAATTGGTTATGCAACCTTTATTGAAAACGACTTTGGAAGGACATCAGCAAAAGCATTGATTTTCAATACTTGGTGGTTCGAAATGATATTGGTTTTACTTACTTATAACCTTATAAATAATGTCATTAAGCATAAATTATTCCGAATGGAAAAGATTGCCTCACTTACTTTTCATTTGTCGTTTATTATTATTTTAATTGGAGCTGGAATTACCCGTTATATTTCTTATGAAGGAATGATGCATATTCGTGAGGGAGAAAGTACAAATCAGTTTATCTCTGATGATACCTTTTTTCAAATCCATATTAATGATAAACTTCATCAACTCAATCATGATGAAAAATTATATTTATCAGGAATTACAAATAGTAATTTTTCTTTAAAATTGGATTTTAAAGATCATGATATTAAAATTGAAGGTATTGACTTTTTGCCTAATGTAAAGGACTCTCTTTTTACTAATGTTGCAGGAGGAAATGATATGTTACATATTGTTGTTCCTGGAGAAGATGGAATGCAGTCAGAATATTTAAATGATAAGGTGCAAAGAGTAATTAAAGGAGAGGTGTTTACCTTTAATAATCCTATGGAAGGAGCAATAAATTTGAGTTCAGCTATTGAGGGTGTCTTTTGTAATTCTCCTTATGATGTTGAAACCATGAATATGGATACTCGTGCTACAAAGGAATTTGATTACTTAAGTGATTTTATGTTGAATAGAAGAACATTACATACGGCAAATGGTTTGAATTTTGTATTGAAGGAGGTATTGGAAAATGCTAAAATGATCCCAATAAGTCCATCCAATGTTATGAATGATGGAGCGGAGGATGCTTTAATTGTAAAAATAAATGCTGATGGAGAAGAAAAGCTAATTACTCTGTATGGAGGCAAAGGTTATCAAGGAGATAATGAAGTATTTGCTATAAATGATTTAAATTTTAAACTGTCCTATGGTTCTAAATATTACTCAGTTCCTTTCCAAGTTAAATTGCGTGATTTTCAGTTGGACAGATATGCAGGTTCTATGAGTCCATCTTCCTATGCTGCTGAAATTAGTATTTTAGAAAATGACACTGAAGCTGAACATAGAATTTTTATGAATAATGTATTGCAGCATGGTGGGTTTCGTTTGTTTCAATCCTCTTATGATAAGGACGAAAAAGGAACAATCCTTTCCGTAAATCATGATTGGTGGGGTACACTTGTTACTTATATAGGATACGCCTTAATGGCTTTAGGAATGCTATTGGTTTTTCTTACTAAAAAAACACGATTTAATAGTCTAACTCAAAAATTAAAGAAGTTAAAAAATAAAGCGGTTATTCTTTTCATTCCATTATTCTTTTCAATTTCTGTACAAGCAGATGAGGTGATTAATGCTGAGCATGCTGCTCGATTTGAAAGCTTAGTGGTTCAGGATAATGGTGGGAGGTTAAAGCCTGCCCATACTTTATGTTCTGAGTTCTTAAGAAAAATATATGGTAAAGATAGGTTTATTGATTTATCTGCTACACAAGTGATATTAGGAATGATGAATGATCCTGTTACTTGGAGCAAGAATGATTTGGTGAAGGTTTCTCATCCAACGGTTAGAACATTGCTTGGTAGTACTGATACGAAATCAAAATACATTAGAACTTCTTTTAATAGTTTCTTTGAAGAAAATGGACATTATGTTTTAGCGAAATTAGTAGAGGATGCGTATGAAAAGTTACCTGCTAAGCGCTCGGAATATGAAAAAGAAATTATTAAGGTTGATGAAAGGGTAAATATTTGTTTTACCGTTTTTAGCGGTGGCATATTTAGATTTTTTCCTTTAGCTAACGATTCTAATAATACTTGGCTTTCTTATACTGAGCATTCTAAGTTTTCTGATAATGATTCTCTTTTTGTGGCAAATATTATCCCTATGTATTTTAGGTCAGTAACTAGCGCATTAAAGGATAGTAGCTGGGCTGCTGCTGATAGTATAGTGAACTATATTAGTAGATTTCAAAATCGATATGGAGCTGAGGTTATGCCTGAGGAATCAAAGGTGAAGTTGGAGATAACCTATAATAAGTTAGGATTATTTTCTAAATTATTTATGTATTACTCTATGGTTGGGTTAGTGTTACTCATTTTACTAATTGTGCAATTATTTAAAAATACAAAATTTGTTCGTATTCTAGTTACAGCTTTTAAGTGGTTAATTATTTTAGGATTTTTAGCACATACTTCTGGCTTAATTATGAGATGGATTATCTCAGGACATGCTCCTTGGAGTAATGGATATGAATCAATGATTTATATTGCATGGGCAACAATATTTGCAGGTTTAATTTTTAGCAGAAGGTCTTTGCTTTCTTTGGCTGCTACTGCTATTGTTTCTGCAATGTTATTAATGGTCGCTCATCTAAACTGGCTTGATCCTGAAATCACAAATTTGGTTCCTGTGTTAAAATCTTATTGGTTGATGATACATGTAGCAATTATTGTTGCGAGTTATGGATTTCTAGCTTTAGCTGCAATTCTTGGTTTTATTTCTTTGTTGCTTATTATTTTTACTAATAAAATGAATAAAGTAAAATTAAAAGATACACTAACAGAATTGACAATTATAAATGAAAAGAGTATAGAGGTTGGTTTATTTATGCTGACAATTGGTACTTTCTTAGGAGGTGTTTGGGCAAATGAATCTTGGGGTAGATACTGGGGTTGGGACCCTAAGGAAACTTGGGCATTAGCAAGTGTATTGGTTTATGTCTTTGTATTGCATATGCGTTTTATTCCAGGTTTAAAAGGTAAGTATGTATTTAATGTTGCTTCTTTGGTAGCTATATGGTCTATTATTATGACTTATTTTGGAGTAAATTATTACCTTTCAGGTTTACATTCTTATGCAGCTGGAGACCCTATGCCTATTCCTGTTTTTGTGTATTACTTGGTGGCGGTTACTATTATTACTGCTATTATAGCTAAGTTTAATTATAAAAAACATTACTAATGAAATTAGATATTTTAGTCTTTGGCGCTCATCCTGATGATGTTGAATTAGGTTGTGGAGGTACAGTAATAAAGGAAATTAAAGCTGGTAAAAAAATTGGTGTTATTGATTTGACTAGGGGAGAACTGGGTACAAGAGGAACTGCTGATACTCGAACTGTTGAAACTAAATTAGCTTCTGAGATTATGGGAGTTACCGTTCGTGAAAATATGGATTTTAAGGATGGATTTTTTAAAGATGATGAAGCTCATAAATTAGCTTTAATTAAAAAGATAAGACAGTATCAACCAGAAATTGTAATTACGAATGCAGTTTCTGATCGTCATCCTGATCATGGTAGGGGTTCTGAGATTACTGTTGACGCTTGTTTTTTATCAGGACTTGAAAAGATAGAGACAGGGCAACAGATATGGAGACCAAGAGCTATTTATCATTACATACAATTTAATTATTTAACTCCTGATGTTGTCGTTGATATTTCTGCAGAAATGAAAGAGAAGTTAAAGGCTGTAAAAGCTTATAGTACTCAGTTTTTTAACCCTGAAAGTAGTGAAAGCGAGACGATTATTTCCTCTCAAGGGTTTTTGGATAGCGTAAGTTACAGAGCACAAGATTTAGGTAGGCAAGCTAATTGCGAATATGCAGAAGGGTTTTTAGCACATCAAATGCCTAAGGTTGATTCTTTATTTGAAATTAAGTAATACGCTAAAATATGAACATAAAAAAAGCCGAGCATTTGCTCGGCTTTTTTATTTTGTATTAGTGTTTCTTACTTAGTAATTACTAATTTTTGAGTAGTTAATTTATTTCCTACTTGTAAGTTTATAAAGTAAACTCCATTTTGAAAATTAGAAACATCTAGTCTTTCTGTAGATTTTCCAGAGAATAATACTTTTTCTTCTTTAGAAATTTCTTTTCCTAATAGATCAACTATAGTTAAAGTTACTTTTTCAGTTTTATCTACTGAAATAGCAATAGATGTGTAATCATTAGCTGGATTAGGATAAATAGTAAATTGAGTTGTATTTTTTATATCATTAACTGATACTGAAGATCCGAACAATCCTAAAGTATCAATTTCAATATAAACAATATCATTAAATTCAACTAAATCTTCATCACCTCTTACAATTAATCCTGGTTCATTATCCATTTGAAAAACAATTCTAATTTTATCATCAACTGTTGGCACCATAGAGCCAAACACACATTCTTTCATTCCAATCCATGATACATTTGGAGTTACATCTACTGGTGTTTTCCATGTCGATCCTCCATCACTTGATTTGGTTATGTAAATGTGACGAAACACTTGCGAACCATTATCAGCAGTTTCAGTATACCCTGAAAATGAAAGGTAAATTTCTCCATTTGCAGAAATTCCTGCATTAGGCATAGAAGCTCTTGAAGCATAATAAAGAGCATATCCTCCTGTAGAATCAACTCCTCCAACAATACCATCTCCATTTAAGTCAGGTGCTTGTACAATCCAATTATCATTCATCATGTCAGAATACCATAAAGATGAGTCACCAGCATGAACTGTTGCGGGTGTTACATCCTCCCCCATACTCTCATTCCAATATGCAATTCCATTAATTCCTGGAAACCATGAAGATGATGCATCAGTTAAATCATCATCAAGATACATCATTATTCCATAAAACACATGCGCTTCACCATTAGCATCTAATACAATAGCACCATAATTATCTGTAGAATATACTTGGTCATATATACCGTCACCATCTAAATCTAAACCATCATCCATAGCATATTTGTCAACTGGAAAATCTAGAAAAGTTGTTTTTTCCCATGTTGTTCCATTGTCAGTTGATTTTACAATAAAAGAATCACCCCAATCATTAAAGTAACCCACAACAACAGTCTCTCCTTGTGCAGTTACAGTGTATACATCTCCACTCATTCCAGCAAACATTGATGTATCCATTCCTGGTAACTGCATGTCTTGAATATCCCATGATACACCTTCATCTTGTGAACGGTAGTATACTAACGCTCCATCTAAACCATTGAAAGGAGCACCAGCAAAATTTGATGATGCAGTTACAGCAATCATGTGTATAGTTTCTTTATTTAATCCACCTACTGCAGATCTATTCCAAATCATATCTCTGTAGATACCAGTAGAATCATTCATTGAAGATATGTTTTGTTCAGTCCAACTTCCTGTACCTGTTGTACTTCTATGAGTCATGTTTATGTGTGCATTATCAGTGTTGTGAGTAATAGAAGCTTCTTTGCCAGAACCCATAGCTATAATTGATGGCCATCCTCCTCTTGAAGATTCTAATCTTGTGGATGGTTGCGCTCCCCAATTAGTACCGTCAAAGAAATTATAACCTGTTCCTCTGTCAGACCATGAAGCGTTTAATTCTTGACTAGTAGTCCAGCCTGCAGACATTGTTCCATCATCATGATGAACTATTCTGTTTTGAACTGCAGCATTAGATTGCAAATCATAAGTTGTTGTCCCAATAACAACTTCATTTGCAGATGTTAATTTTGCATTTGGACTTGTTGTTGGGTTAGGATTAACCATAAGATGACTTAGTACTTCTTCACCGCTCATGGTAACTTTGTCATTTACTGCCTGTAGTAAATTTTTCGTGTAACTTTGACTAGAATTAACTTGTGCAAATAACGCTGCACTAATTATGATCCCAGCTAAAAAAGTAATAGTTTTTTTCATATTATTTTGTTTTTATATTAAAATTAGGCTGCTAATTTACTAAAAAATCTTCTTATAGCGCAACCTTATTGAGTTTCCTATAACAATAACATCAGAAAAAGCCATAAATAATGCTGCCCACATTGGGTTTAGGAATCCTAAAAATGCAATAGGAATAGCTACTAAATTGTAAGAAAAAGCCCAAAAAAGATTTTGTTTTATAGTGAGTAATGTATGTTTCCCTACCTGAAGTGCTTGAGGTAGTTGTTCTAAATTCTCATTGTTTAATAGTACTACATCAGCTGATTGAATCGCAATCTGGGTTGCATTACCTAGGGAAATACCAATTGTTGCTTTTGCAAGAGCTGGAGCATCATTTATTCCATCACCTAACATTGCTGTTGGATACTGATTGACCAGTTCTTCAACTTTAGCAATTTTATCTTTTGGTAATTGTTCACTAAAAGTTGTTGTGATTCCTAATTCTATAGATAGCTTATCACATTTATTCTTTTTATCGCCACTTAAAAGAGTAGTTGTATAGCCAGTTTTATTCAAGGATGAAATAACTAAATCAGTATTTGTTTTTAACTCATCACTAATGTCTAATGTAGCAATAAGTTTATTGTTTTTTAATACAAATAAATCATGTTTTTCATCTGTAAGGTGGATATTTGAAGAACCAATAGTATATAAATCCTCATCTATTTTAGCGCTTATACTTACTCCCTTTTCTTCAATAATATTGTTTAGTTCAAGCGGACTACTATTTTCCTTAAATGCACTGCATAATGATTTGGCAATAGGATGAGAACTGTGTTGCTCAATATTAAAAATAATATTTTTTATTTTTTCTTCGTCCTCATTCATTGCATTAAAATTTGACACAATAAATTTCCCGGTAGTTAATGTACCTGTTTTGTCAAATACTATACTTTTTATACTGGCTAATTTTTCAAGGCTATCACCGCCTTTAATGAGAATCCCATTTTTAGCTGCTCGACCAATACCTACCATAACCGCAGTAGGTGTGGCTAATCCCATAGCACACGGGCAAGAGATTACTAACACAGCAATCCCTCTTAACAAGGCCTCCTGCGTACTTAATGAAAAATAATAATGACCAATAAAAAAGGTTAGAATAGCTATAGAAAGCACAACTGGAACAAATACTGCACTTACTTGGTCGCCTAGCTTTTGAATATTTGGCTTGTTGTTTTGTGCATTTTTAACCAGTTCAATTATTTGAGATAGTAAAGTGTCGCTACCAACTTTGCTAGCTTTTATTTTCACATTACCATCAGTAATAATTGTACCTCCAATTACGTTAGCATCTTTGCTTTTATTTGTAGGAATGCTTTCTCCTGTTATCATTGACTCATCAATATAAGCTGAGCCTGAAACGATAATCCCATCAGTTGGGATTTTGTCACCCGAGTTTACAGCTAGTATGTCTCCAACTTTTATGTCATCAAAGCTTACTTCTTTAATTATTCCGTTTACTTCAATTTTTGCAATTACTTCTTGAATAGAAGATAAATCTCCTATAGCAGTGGTAGTTTTTTGTACTGATTTATGTTCTAATACATTTCCTAAAAGTACTAAGGTAACAATAGTAGCTGTAGTTTCAAAAAATAAATAATGATGCATTTCAGCTGTTCCACCAAAGATTAACCACCCATAAATACTATAAAAAAATGCTGCTGAAGATCCAATAAATATAAGTACATCCATGTTAGGTATTCCTGTTTTTAAGGAAGACCAAGCACTTTTTCCGAAATAGGTAACACCAATAAGATAGACAGGTAAGCAAAGAAAAAATTGTAAGATTGGGTTCTGAATAAAACTACCTTCAGGAAAAAACATGTGAGAAAATAAAGGAAGTGTAAAAATAAGGGTTGAGTAAAAGTATCTTTCCACTTTCGAAATCCTTTTTTTGATTTCTTTATTTGGCTTTATGATTGAATAGCCTAACTTTTTAATTATATTTTCAACATCATTTTGGTCTTGTGAAGCATCAATATTACAGCTTGCTTCACTAGTTGAAAAATTTACATTAACATCTTCTAACCCTTTGTTAATTAAGTGTTTTTTTATTCCTGCTGCACAGTTTGTGCAGGTCATCCCCTCTATCTGTATTTTTACCTTTTTTGATTCGTTTTTCATAAGGAAACAAATATATATAGTTTATTCGGCATTATAGTATAAAATTATATATTTGCAGCCGCTAAATGGTGATTGTAGCTCAGCTGGTTAGAGCACTGGTTTGTGGTACCGGGGGTCGTGGGTTCGAGTCCCATC
>CATEYX010000179.1 GCA_949511925.1 Cryomorphaceae bacterium
ACCAGGAGTTGCGACAACTATATGTGTAGTCCTTTTTAAGTTTGCTATTTGTTTGTCTATTTTTTCTCCACCATAAACTGACTCAGTAAAAATTTTATCAGAATATTTTGTATATCTAAACAATTGCTTAGCAACTTGCTGTCCTAATTCACGAGTAGGACACAATATTAAGCCTTGTACATAATCTTTTTTAGGATCAATTTTATGTAAAAGTGGCAAGCCAAAAGCAGCAGTTTTTCCTGTTCCTGTTTGGGCTTGTCCAACCAAATCAGTATTTCCATCTAATAACAAAGGGATAACTTGCTTTTGAATTTCAGTTGGACTGATGATTCCTAAATCATTTAATCCCTTAATAAAATCAGCTTTAACTCCTAACGTTTTAAAATTTTTCATTCTGCAAAAATAAGGATAAAGTAATCAACTTCTAGAATGCATTAACTTTTATTCTATCCCAAATTCTAAAAAGAAAATAAGCAGCAATTAAAGCTGTTAACATAAGAATTCCTGCTAATAGTAAGTTTCCATAAATAAAATATCCAGTTGCAAAAAGCAAACAGTAAATCATAGCTAATGCTAAAAGCATAGCCAAAATTCCTGAAGGAACTGACCAACCTTCACTTTCAATTTGTTCATCCCCTACTATAGCTTTCCAACCTGGCCCACCAGGAACAGTTTTTTTATAGAAACTAAGCAATACTTCTTTGTCTTCAGCAGGTGTAGCAAAAGTTACCACAAGCCAAACTACAGTAGTAATCATTACTACCATTGGGAATTTCATATACTCTGGCATTAGTGTAGTTTCACCAAATAGAACAGAAGTTACAATTTCCATATTGAATAATATAGAAACTATTCCTGAAACAAAAATAGCTGAGATTTCACTCCAAGCATTTATTCTCCACCAAAACCATCTAAGAATAAAAATAAGACCAGTTCCTGCACCAAACATCAAGATGAAATCAAATAATTGTAATGCATTGGTTAATAACAAAGCCAAAGCAGCAGAAGCTAAAAACAAGATAACGGTAGACAAACGCCCAACATTTACTTTTTGCTTTTCAGTAGCAGAGGGATTAATTTGTTGAGTGTAAAAATCATTTACAATATAAGATGCTCCCCAATTCAGATGAGTAGAAATGGTAGACATATAAGCAGCAATTAAAGAAGCCAAAACCAAACCCAACAAGCCAGTTGGCAACTTAGTAAGCATAGCCGAATAAGCTAAATCATGACCCAACTTATCTTCACTTACTGCTGGAAATGCTTCTTGAATACTAGCAATATCAGGGAAAACAATCAATGATGCCAATGCTACTAAAATCCAAGGCCAAGGACGGAAAGCATAATGCATAATGTTGAAAAATAAAGTTGCACCAATGGCATGGTTTTCATCCTTAGCCGCTAACATCCTTTGTGCAATATAGCCACCACCACCTGGTTCAGCACCCGGATACCAAGCAGACCACCACTGTACAGCAAGGGGAATAATTAGCAACATAATGAGTTGTTCAGTATTGCTAAAATCAGGCAACATAGAAATCTTATCCGCCACATTAGGATGGGTAATTAAAGCTTGAATTCCACCAATTTCAGGTATATTTACTAAATAATATGCAGCACCAATTGACCCTGCCATGGCCACAAAAAAGAGAAGAAAGTCAGTGTACACCACACCCTTAAAACCTCCCATTGTACTAAACAGAACTGTAATTGCACCTGCGATCCCAATAGTTTCAAAAGCAGTAAGTCCCAACATGACTTGCCCAATTTTAATAGCTGCTAATGAAATTCCCCCCATAGCCAACACATTAAATATAACACCTAAATACAAGGCTCTAAAACTTCTTAAAAATTTTGCAGGCTTACCAGAATAACGCATTTCGTAAAACTCTATATCAGTATTTACATTTGATTTTCGCCATAGTTTAGCATAAACAAAGACAGTTAACAAACCTGTAAGCAAGAAAACCCACCATACCCAATTTCCTGCCACTCCATTATTCCTAACAATATCCGTTACTAAATTAGGTGTATCAGTTGAAAAAGTAGTTGCTACCATTGAAATTCCTAATAACCACCAAGGCATATTTCTACCAGAAAGAAAAAATTCAGATGAGTTTTTTCCTGATTTCCTAGATACGATTAATCCAATTAACAAAGTAATTGATAAAAAGGAAATGATTATAATCCAATCAAGATTTGCAATATTCATAAGCTAAATTAATTTGAACAAATCTAAGGAAATCTTTTACGTAATAAGCATTACCTTTGCAGAATGAAAGATGAAAATTTTTATATGCTAGCCAAAACTATGTTTGGCTTAGAAGAAATACTAGCTGAAGAGCTTAGAAAATTAGGGGCACAGAATATCCAAACCATAAATAGAGCCGTAAGCTTTAAAGGAGATAAAGGATTTATGTATAAAGCTAACCTTAACTTAAGGACTGCTTTACGAGTATTAAAACCTATTGCGCACTTTCAGGCGCATGATGAAAAAGAATTGTATCGTAAATTATGTGAAATTGATTGGACAGAAATTTTTGATTTAGACGCCACTTTTGCAACTCATGCCACAACTCATTCAGAGGTTTTTACTCATAGTAAATATGCTTCATTAGTAATGAAGGATGCTATTGCTGATACTTTTAGAAAGAAATTTGACAAGCGCCCAAATGTTGATCCTGAAACGCCAGATGTAAGTATCAACTTACATATTGCAAAGCATACTTGCACTGTCTCACTAGATAGCTCTGGTGATTCACTTCATAAAAGAGGGTATAAATCGGATGCTGTAATGGCTCCAATGAATGAAGTTTTGGCTGCAGGATTAATCCTACTAAGTGATTGGAATAGAATTGCCAATTTTCATGACCCAATGTGTGGTAGTGGAACTTTATTGATTGAAGCAGCACTTATAGCACACAATATTCCAGCTAATATTTTTCGAGAAAGATTCGGATTTGAAAGTTGGAAGGATTATGATAAAGAACTTTGGGGAAAGATAAAAGAAATATCTTTAGAAAAAGAAACTCATTATTACGGTGAAATTTCGGGAAGTGATAATTTTCAAAAGGCAGTACGGATCACTAGAGAAAATATTGATAATGCTTTAATGTATGACAACATCAAGGTTACAAAAACTGACTTTTTTGAAACTGAAGTAGCTCCAGGAACCTTTGTAATGTTTAATCCTCCTTACGGAGAACGAATAGAGCTTGGCGTTAATGATTTTTATGAAAAAGTAGGAACAACTTTAAAACATAAATATGAAGGATGTGGTATCTGGATTATCTCTTCAGATATAGAAAATATGAAGTTTATTGGCCTACGCCCTTCTCGAAAAATAAGAGTAATGAATGGAAAACTAGATTGTAGTTTTCGTAAATTTGAAATCTATGAAGGAAGTAAGAAAACTAAAAACCAAATACAAGAATAATTTTAACAATTATATAGAAACAAAAAAAGCCCGCAATTGCGGGCTTTTTTTATATTACTATTTGTGTTATTTCAATAATTCAATTGCTTGTTCAATTGTTATTCTTTCACCCTCTAATTTTGCAAATACAAAAGCATCAGCATATCCTGCTAATTTTGCTTCTTCTAAACGAACACTAGCATCTTCCAATGAAGTGAAGAATCCTGTGAAATAAAGATACATTTCCTCTCCTTTTGCTTCCTTATCAATATCTCCAAGCTTACCCATTTTAGTTAGGTCCTCAGCTGATAGTGATTCTTTAGTAACTAAAATCTGAACCATAAATTCAATATTAGGCTTTGTAACTTCCTGCCCAACAACTACCTCAGCTTTTGAAGAAGTTCTTTCTGTCTTAATTGCAACATTTAAACTAATCCTCTCTCCATTCTTGTAAGTAACAATAAAAGCATCGTCAAATCCTCTTGCCTTCATTTGCGCTTGATAGTTAATTGCATCTTTATATTCAGTAAATGAACCAGCCATATATCTAACTAAACCATCCTTTCCTGAAAAAGAAACTACATTATCAACTCCTTCAAATACCTTATCAGATAATTCCTTATCAAAAGCTCCAATTTGAATTCTGTAAGTAGTTTCATTAGAAGAAATAACAGTTTCTTCCTCCATTATCTTTTCTATTTCATCTTCCTCAACAGCAGGAAGAACAACCTCTTCCTCATCAATTATTGGCTCTGGTACAGGAATTACATAATTTGACACGCTTCCATTATTATCAACTAAAATATAAGTATCATCAAATCCTTTTGCCTCTAATTCATATTCTCTACCTAAAGCTTCTTCCAATGAATTATAAGTTCCTACAGCATAAATTACCATTCCATCATCTTGAGGAATACTTTCTAAATCATCCAAACTTAAATATTTATTAATCACGTTAGCAGGAACAACATCACTAAAAGCTCCAATCTTAACTTTATATTTTAACCCCTCAACAGTATTATCAAAGACTTCTCCATCATTATAAGCTTTATTAAAAGCATTTGCTTTTGCAATTAAATATGCATCAGTAGTTTTATAATTCTCTCTTTTGATTTCATTTTCGTTATAAAAATTAGCATACTCTCTTGAAGCTGCTTCATAATCAGAATACATACTACGGTACTTATCATCAGTTAACTGCACCCCTTTTTCATCAACAACTGCTCCTTCTAACGTATTTTCTTCTTGATCAATATAATCAGGAATTCCATCATTGTCTGAATCTAATGGACAACCAAACTGGCTTACCTTAACGCCTATTGGAGTTTTAGGGCAATAATCATCAACATCTGCAACCAAATCTCCATCTTCATCCTCTATATCCATTGCATTAAAATTAACATCAGCATAATAACTTTCATCTAAATAAATGTTCTGGTTTGGTTTTGGAGTAAATAAATCATAATGAACAGTAAAGTTAGCCGAAATAAATTTATCAGAATTATCCTCTACAGATTTATCAATATCACCCATAGCAATTGTGTAATTAATAGTTGCATCTAAGTCAATACGCTCTGAAATATTTAAACGCAAACCTAAGCCAAGTGGAATTGCAATTGTTGATTCTCTTTCAGTCCATTTAAATTGATTAGATTCATTTAATGTTTTGAAACTTAAACTTTGTAAACCAGCAGTTAGGTAAGGACTAATACGAGATTTTTTAAAGACACTATTTAAAGTATATCCAAAGTGCAAACCAACTGCATCTACATTCGATTCAAAACTTGCATCCTCATTTTTCTCGAAAAAACTAGTGTTTGAAAATAACAAAGAAGCATCCACATTTTGTGAAATATTTAAACGTATCCCTGCTCTATACCCCATATTACCTAACAATGAGTTAGATTCAGGACCCATTATATCCCCTTGAAAACTATGATAAGCCGTTCCAAATGAAAACATTGGCTGAAAGGGAATAGTTTGTTCTACATCATAATTTCCTTTTTGTGCTAAAACAGAAGTTGTAGATATTAAAGCACAAAGAATAAGCGCTTTTTTCAAAAATTGATTCATTAGTGTGATTTTTATATTGCCGTAAAAATAGAAAAAAAATCAGGAACGGACCCTATATCCTAAAAATTAGGTTTTAAGGTGTATTTCTTATAGAAATCATTTATAATATCAACTGCCGCTAATGGCGTATCCACCACATTAATCAAATCTAAATCTTCTATGCTAATATTTTGTTCTTTCGCTAGCATAACCTCTTTTATCCAAACTAAAAGACCATCCCAATAGGTTTTTCCTACCAGTACAATTGGGAACTTTCCTATCTTCTGAGTTTGTATTAAAGTAATGGCTTCAAATAGCTCATCCAAAGTACCTACCCCACCAGGAAATACGATAAAACCTTGTGCATATTTTACAAACATCACTTTTCTAACAAAGAAATAATCAAAATTAATCAATTTATCATTATCAATATAAGGGTTGGAAGATTGTTCAAATGGAAGCTCAATATTCAAACCTACTGATTTTCCATCACCTCTGGATGCACCTTTATTAGCTGCCTCCATAATACCTGGCCCACCACCAGAGATAACACCATAACCACTTTGAGTAAGCAAATAACCAACCTCTTCAGCTTGTTTGTAGTATTTGTTATCGGGCTTTGTACGGGCCGATCCAAACACTGAAACACAAGGTCCGATTTTAGACATAGTTTCAAAACCCTGAACAAACTCTGACATAATTTTAAAAATTTGCCATGAATCAGAGGATTTTATGGCATTCCAGTTTTTTTCTTTAAAAGCTCTTCTAATCTTTCTCTCATCTGCATTCATACTCAATCATTTTTAATTTATGCCACTAACATAGTGAATTTATATCAATTCACTTTTTAGGTATTTAGCCGTATAACTATCATTGCATTTAACGATACTTTCAGGAGTTCCGTTACAAATCAACTGCCCTCCTTTATCCCCACCTTCTTTACCAATATCAATAATATAGTCAGCCATCTTAATTACATCCAAATTATGTTCAATAATCAATACCGTATTTCCTTTATCGACTATTGTATCAATTACTTTTAGAAAAACTTTTACATCCTCAAAATGTAATCCTGTAGTAGGTTCATCCAAAATATAAAACGTATTTCCTGTGCTTCTTTTAGAAAGTTCAGACGCCAATTTGATTCTTTGCGCCTCACCTCCACTTACAGTAGTTGCCGATTGACCTAAAGTAATATAACCCAAACCAACATCTTGCAAGGTTTTTATTTTACGATAAATAGATGGAATAGCCTCAAAAAACTCAACCGCTTGATTAATGGTTAAATTCAATACATCAGAAATTGATTTTCCTTTAAAACGAACTTCTAAAGTTTCACGATTATAGCGTTTACCATTACAATCCTCACAATGCACCTCTACATCAGGCAAAAAGTTCATTTCTATAGTTTTCATTCCCCCTCCCTTACAACCTTCACATCTACCACCAACAACATTGAACGAAAAACGCCCTACTTTATATCCTCTAATCTTAGACTCTGGAAGATTCGAAAACAAAGCTCTAATATCAGAAAATACACCCGTATAAGTAGCTGGATTAGACCTTGGAGTACGACCAATAGCGGACTGATCCACCTCAATAACCTTATCCAAATACGCTAATCCATCAATGCTTTTATACGGTAAAGGCTCTTTTTCCCCTCTATAAAAATGCTTATTCAAAACAGGGTATAGTGTTCCGTTTATTAAGGTTGACTTACCACTTCCAGAAACTCCCGTCACACAACACAACAACCCTAAAGGAATCTCAACATCTATATTCTTTAAGTTATTTCCTCTAGCCCCCCTAAGCGTTAAGGTCTTTCCATTTCCTTTTCTTCTCTTTTTAGGCACTTCAATTTTTTGAGTGCCATTTAGATAGTCAGCAGTAATATGATTATCGTTTAGAATAGTTTGATAATCGCCTTCAGAAACTACTTCACCACCATGCACTCCAGCTCCAGGACCCAAATCAACAATAAAATCAGCTGATTTTATCATATCCTTGTCATGTTCCACCACAATAACTGAGTTTCCTATATCTCGTAATTTCTTTAAAGAATTTATCAATTTCAGATTATCTCTTTGATGCAACCCTATACTAGGCTCATCTAGTATATAAAGAACATTAGTTAGCTGTGTTCCAATTTGAGTTGCTAAACGAATCCTTTGCGCCTCACCACCACTTAATGTTTTTGAACTTCTGTTTAATGAAAGATAGGACAATCCCACATCAATAATGAATTGCAAACGCTTAGTCAGCTCTTTAACAATCTGATTTGCAATTTTTAACTCATTCTCATTTAATGATTTTTCAATAGTCAGCACCCACTTAGCAAAAGAAGAAATATCCAAGTTTGACACTTCATTGATGCTTTTATCAGCCACTTTAAAATGAGACGATTCAATATTTAACCTACTTCCATTACAACTTTTACAATCGTGTTCGGACATGTATTTACTAGCCCACTTTTCAATAGATTTTACATATGCTAATTTCGATTGCTCCTCTATAAAATTAACAATCCCATCAAAATGTAATTTATAAGTTTTAGAAATTCCTGCTGACTTTAATTTTACTTTAAGATTTTCAGTAATTCCATATAATATTGCATCAATTCCTTCATTTGGAATTTTATCAATAGGAGTATTTAAGGTGAAATCAAACTTCTTTCCAATCAATTCAATTTGTCCTAATATCCAATCTGACTTACGACTTGCAATAGGAGCTATCCCTCCTTTATTAATGCTTAATTCCTTATTTGGTAATATTTTTTCTTCATCTACAATCTTAAACTTCCCTAAGCCATTACATACTTTGCATGCACCCTTTGGAGAGTTAAATGAAAAAGAATTTGGTTCAGGATTTTTATAAGCAATTCCTGTATCAGGACACATTAAAGCTCTTGAAAAATACCTTGGTATTGTTGCTGATTTTTCAATCACCATCATTACACCATCACCATCTTCCATAGCTAATTTCAGAGAAGAAATTAAGCGTTTTCTATTTGGTTCAGTTACTTTTAAGCGATCAATAACTACTTCAATATCATGCGTTTTATACCTATCCAACTTTAGAGAAGGGGTTATATCAATAATTTCACCATCTACTCTAACTTTTAAATATCCTTTTTTAGCTAACTGATGAAAAAGCTCAGCATAATGTCCTTTTCGTGATCGTACAATAGGCGCCAAAACATTAATTGGTTTATTCTTAAAATCTAATTGTATTAAATCTAAAATCTGCTCATCAGTAAAGCGTACCATCTTTTTTCCTGACTTATGCGAATAAGCCGTTCCAACCCTGGAATAGAGCAGACGCAAATAATCATAAATTTCAGTAATTGTTCCTACTGTAGATCTTGGGTTCTTTGAAGTAGTCTTTTGTTCAATAGCCACAACAGGACTCAAGCCTGTAATCTTATCTACTTCTGGACGCTCCATATTTCCTAAAAACTGACGAGCATAGGCGTTAAAGGTTTCTAAGTATCGTCTTTGTCCTTCCGCATGAATAGTATCAAAAGCTAATGATGATTTTCCGCTCCCACTTTTACCGGTAAACACAACTAATTTATTTCTAGGTATTTGAAGATTTATATTTTTTAAATTATGAACCCGAGCACCATAAATTGATATTTTATCTTTCTGACTTGCCATGCTACTGTTCTGAATATGATTGAGTTTCCAAATCATCAAATACTAATAAGTCAGTATTAGTTGGAATCTTTAAAAAATACTTTTTTCTTGATTTATCGGGCAAAGAAGAAGTTCTCAACCAAGGATTAAACTGTTTTAACAGTTTATAATTTATTCCATTTGATATTGCAAAATTACTTAAATTAGCAATCGTAGAATCCACTTCTATAGTTTTATATTGAGGCATTATATACAAATCTTTTACACGAAACATAAACCCATATTTCTTAGGGTTTTTCATAATATCTTTAACTGCAATAATTCTAAATACATATCGACCTGTTTCTGAATTTAGATGCAAGTTATAATAATTATTTGTTCCTTGTTCCGCTATTCTTCTACGAGCACCATTTTTTCCCATATTATAGGAAGCTGCTGCCATAGTCCAACTACCAAATTTATCATAAGCATCATTCAAATATTCACACGCAACTTGAGTTGATTTTTCTAAATTATAGCGTTCATCAATAGCTGAATTTACTTCTAATCCATGTTCACGAGCCGTACCTTTTAATATTTGCCAAAAACCAGCTGCCCCAGCAGGAGAAACTACATTATCCAATCCACTTTCAATTAAAGCTAAGTATTTAAAATCATCAGGGATATTATTCTTTTTCAAGATAGGTTCAATAATTGGAAAATACTTATTTGCTTTTTTAAAAAATAACATAGTGTTTGACTGCCAATAGGTATTCTTAAGCAGTTCTTTATCAAATCGTTCCCAAATTTCAGGAGAATTTATTGGAATTTCTTCTCCTGCAAAACTCAACCCTTGAGGCTGTAAAATAGAAAAAATTCCGTATTTAGTATTAAACTGTTTCTGATACAACTCATCATCACTCCATAATTCACTTGAATAAATAAAAAGCTGAGCAAAAGCAAGAATCAGTAAAGAAGACCCTAAAAAATAAATGTGTTTTTGCTGCATATTAAAATTGACTTTTAAAATTCTTAAAACTTCCTGCGACTAAATCTTTATCAGAAACTAATGGATTTATAGCTCTCCAATCAATATTTAAATCTTTATCACTCCAAAGCAATGCCTCTTCAGATGCTGAATTATAAACTTCTGTACATTTATAAGTAAAAATTGTATCATCCTGAAGTGTAACAAAACCATGAGCAAATCCAGGAGGGATCCAACAAATAGTTTTATTTTCTTCATTAAGTTCAATTGAAAAATGCTTTCCATAAGTAGAAGACTCTTTTCTGATATCTACCACAACATCTAAAACAGCACCTTTTATAACTCGCACTAATTTACCTTGCGAAAAAGGTGGGTTCTGAAAATGCAAACCTCTTAACACACCCTTACTTGAAAGAGACTGATTATCCTGAACAAAATCCAAATTCAAAACATTTTTAGCAAAGGATTCTTTACTCCAACTTTCAAAGAAATGCCCTCTATCATCTCCAAAAATCTTAGGCTTTATAACTAGCAAACCTTCAATTGGGGTTTTTATTATTTCCATTTATTATTTTTTAATTTACTAAAAGCCAAATATAGAAAAATGAACTACTTATTTTCAAGAAAAAACGAACAATAATTGTAGTTTTGCCAACAAATTACAAATCTTATAAAAATAACTATTATGAATAAAACATTACAATTATTAATCGTTGGTTTTGCGATTGTTTTGAGCTCATGCTCTAATGATGCAACTGACAAAACACCAGAAACAGAAATGGAAAAAGTAAGTTACAGTTTAGGAGTAAATGTGGCAACAGGAGTTAAAGCACAAGGACTAGACACTATTGATGCAAATGCAGTAGCAAAAGCATTTAAAGATGTATTTGCAGGAAATGATTTAGATATTTCGGAAGAAGAAAGCATGCAAGTATTGCAAGATTATTTCGGGAAATTAGCTGCTGAAAAAAGCGCTCAAGCAGGAGCGGCAGGATCAGAATACCTTGCTGAAAATGCAGTTAAAGAAGGAGTAATAACAACTGAAAGCGGATTACAATATGAAGTAATGAATGCTGGAAGTGGTGCTAAACCAACTGCAGATGACCAAGTTACTGTACATTACCATGGTATGCTTACTGACGGAACTGTATTTGATAGTTCAGTAGATAGAGGAGAGCCTGCACAATTTGGCGTAACTCAAGTTATTCCAGGGTGGGTTGAAGCTTTACAATTAATGAGTGTTGGTGACAAATGGAAACTAACTATACCTTCAGAATTAGCTTATGGAGATAAAGGAGCAGGAGGCTTAATTGGCCCAGGAGAAACTTTAGTATTTGAAGTAGAGCTTATAGGAATTAACTAATTCCCTAAAAAAGCAGACTATAGAAAAAGCCGAGTATTATTACTTGGCTTTTTTTAGTTCGTCTATTTTTTTTATGATTTCATTTAAATCTTCTCTTAGCTGAATTAACAACTTTTCATTTTCTATTTTTTTTATGATTTTATTTAAGTCTTCAGCCAACTGAATTAATAAATTTCTTTTTTTTGTAGTCGGGTTACTAATTAAATATTCATCTACATATCGGGTCCAGGTTGATGAATAACGCACTATAAAAGATAAACCTATATACCCTCTTAAATTCAATGTATTTGCATCTTTTAGGGTTATTATTCCAGTATAAGTCTTTCCTTTTTTAGTATCGTAAAGCCTCCCATTATCCCAGACATTTCCGGCAATATGTGCGAAACTAGACATCATAATCAACCCTACACTTTCTCTATTTCTTAAACTTACATCTGGATTCAATAAATCAGTTTTGGGATTGCCGTTTTCATCATTTGGGAATTTCATCCAAGTAACTTTACCTGAAACTGTCTGTCCCTCTTCAAAAAGAGTAATGACAATATCATCTTTAGCATTATACCATTGGCCAACTAGATCAACATTTGTTTGTGCAAAAGCAAACATTGAAATTACTGAAAATAGAAGTATTAAGATTATATTCTTCAACTTGAAGTTTATATTAATTAAAATTTATAAAACTATGTTATTTAATAACAAGACAGTATACTGCATTATTGATTAAAAATTAATGGCTAAATAAATTATTATTTTAAGTAAGAATTAATTTAACTTACGAGTCCATGTTGATGACCTACCAATAAAGGAAAAACCAATATACCCTCTTAAATCAATGGTGTTCTTATCTTTTAGAGTCATCATTCCACTATAGGTTTTTCCCTTTTTAGGATCATATAACTCTCCATCATCCCAAATTTTATCTTTAATGAAAGCAAATCCAGTCAACATAACCATTCCCATTCTTGCTCGGGATTTTAATTTTTCATCCGGGTTTAAAGGGTCTGTTTTAGGGTTTCCATTATCATCATTTGGAAACTGCATCCAAGTAATTTTTCCTGAAACCGTTTCATTATCTTCAAAAAGGGTAATAACTGCATCCTTTTCAGCATTGTACCATTCCCCTACTATATCTGCATTGGTTTGCGAAAATGCAAGCAACCCAATAAAAGCGAAAAGTAGTGTTGTTGTTATTTTTTTCATAATCATATTTTTGATAAAGATAATAAAAACTATTAATTAATCCTTTTAAGTTCTGCTTTCTCACTTGTAACTGAACTTACCAATAAATTGAATTGATTTTCATTCACATTATCTAGCAAATAACACTGCTTTCCATTATTGCAATTCCATTATCATCTAATATATTTACATAAAATTAATTACCTCTTGATTTTACCACAAGACTATCGGTGTTAATACTCATACCGTCAATTGCATCTATCGCAACCGAATGAGTATCTGTTTCAATTAAAAAAGTACCATGATATTTTTCTGGAATCTCAGAAAGGGGCTCTAAAAATTCAGGTTGATGATTTACAAAAGATACATTAGTCCAAGACGCTAAACTAAAAATAAGTACACTTAAAAAAAATAAATTCTTAAAAAATATTTATTAATAATTAGTAAACATATACAATTTAAATAAAGTATTATTTTAGCGAAAAAACTCTAAATTAACTAGATTGAAATAATTATTTTTGCCTGAAATAAATTTGAATAGGAACTCCTGAAAAATCAAAATTTTGGCGTAATTGATTTTCAATATAACGTCTGTAAGGAT
>CATEYX010000180.1 GCA_949511925.1 Cryomorphaceae bacterium
AATGCCGTTCTCACTAAATCCTCAACAGTTACAATTTCAGGGTTTGATCTTAATACTTTATCTATTTTGCTTTCAGCCCCTTTTTTAGCAAATCCTAAAGCTAGTAGTGCAGATAACGCCTCTTCCTTAATAGTATTGTCTATAGTATCAAACAATAAATCAGATGTAGGCATTCCTTTAGCGACCTTATCTTTTAAGTCGATAATAATTCTTTGAGCTGTTTTCGCACCAATTCCTTTTACACTTTGTACTGCTTTTACATCAGCAGTAGTAATATGATGAATTATTTCTTGGGGAGAATAAGTTGATAGTATTACCTGAGCAGTACTTGGACCAACACCAGAAACAGAAATTAAATTTTGGAATAAATGTCGTTCACTTTCTTCAAAAAAACCAAATAAAGTATGCGAATCCTCCTTTACTGAAAGATGAGTATATAACTTACACAACTCGCCATCAATAGCTGAGAATGTTTGTAATGAGATTTTGATTTTATAGCCTACCCCATTCACATCAACAACTACATAAGTTGGTGTTTTTTCTAATAGTTTCCCGTGTATATGTGTTATCATTTTTTTATTTGAGCATCAACAACCGATAAGGTTACCATATTAATAATTTCACGCACTGTACATCCTAACTGCAAGATATGTACTGGCTTTTTCATTCCAACTAAAACAGGACCAATTGAATCAGCCTCTGCAACTTCTTGTATTAATTTATACGCTAAATTACCTGATTCTAGATTAGGGAAAATTAATGTATTTGCTTGTTTCTCAGCTAGTGCTGAAAATGGAAAAATACTTGCTGTTTTCTCCGTATCTAAAGCAAAGTCCCCTTGTATCTCTCCATCTACTATCAAGTTAGGATTTCTTTCTTTCAAAAGAACAGTTGCTTTTGCCATTTTTGAAGATCCTTCAGTTCTTGTTGATCCAAAATTAGAATAAGATAACAAAGCTAACCTTGGAGTTATATTGAATTTTTTAACTGTTTTAGCAATCATTTCACTCATATCCACTAATTCTTCAGCAGTAGGATTCGTATTAATAGTAGTATCTGCTAAAAATAGCGTTCCTTTCTTAGTATTCATAATATACATCCCAGCTACTTTCTTCACATCATCTCTCTTGCCAATAACTTCAAGCGCAGGTTTAATTGTAGTTCTATAATTCCTAGAAATCCCAGAAATCAAGGCGTCAGCCTCTCCAGTTTCTACCATCATTGATCCAAAATAGTTACGCTCACGCATTAACTTTCTAGCTTCAAACTGAGTAAGCCCTTTTCTTTTTCTTTTTTCCCAGAGAATATCACCATACTCATCTCTCTTCTTTTTTTGTGAAACATCTTTAGGATCAATAATAATTAAATTCTCAAACTCAATAGAAAATTCCTCAATTAAATCAATAATTTTCTGCTTTCTTCCTAATAAAACTGGAATAGCAATTCCTTCATCACTAACCTGCTGAGCAGCCTTTAATATTTTATAATGTTCAGCCTCAGCAAAAACAACTCTTTTCGGGTTTCGTTTCGCTCTAGCGGTTAAGTTTCTGATTAACTTATTGTCTAGACCCAATCGTTTTTTTAAATTTTCACGATACTTATTCCAATCTGGAATCTCCAACTTTGCTACACCACTTTTAATTGCCGACATAGCAACTGCAGGAGCTACAGCAGTAATCAATCTAGGATCTAAAGGTTTAGGGATAATGTACTCCGCACCAAAGGACAAAGTATTATCATCATAGGCTAAATTAATTTCATCTAATACTGTTTCCTTAGCCAAATTAGCAATTGCCTTTACGGCTGCCAACTTCATTTTTTCATTTATTTCAGTTGCTCTAACATCTAGGGCTCCTCTAAAAATATACGGAAAACCTAGTACATTATTTACCTGATTAGGATGATCAGACCTTCCTGTTGCCATAATAATATCATCCCGAGAAGCCATAGCTTCTTTGTATGAAATCTCAGGATCAGGATTAGCTAAAGCAAATACAATTGGGCGTTTTGCCATAGACTGAACCATTTCTGTTGTTACAATATTTGCTACTGAAAGGCCTAAGAAAACATCTGCATTTTTCATAGCTTCATCAAGCGTATCACATCTTCTGTTAGTTGCGAAAATTGCTTTATTGCCTTCAAGTCCTTCTCTGTTTTGTTTGATAACTCCCTTGCTATCCAGCATGACAATATTTTCCTTTTTTACTCCTAAAGATAAATATAATTTTGAACAGGACATAGCTGCCGCTCCAGCACCATTAACCACAATTTTAATTTTTGAAATATCTTTTTTGGCAATTTCTAACGCATTCAACAGAGCTGCTGACGAAATAATAGCTGTCCCGTGCTGATCGTCATGCATTACCGGAATATCAAGTTCTTCTTTTAGTCTTCTTTCAATTTCAAAACATTCTGGCGCTTTTATATCTTCCAAATTAATTCCACCAAAAGTAGGCGCTATAGCTTTTACCGTTTGAACAAATGTATCAATATCACTCGCATCTACCTCAATATCAAATACATCAATATCAGCAAAAATCTTAAACAACAATCCCTTTCCTTCCATTACTGGTTTTGATGCTTCAGGACCTATATTTCCTAAACCTAAAACTGCTGTTCCGTTTGAAATTACAGCAACCAAATTTCCCTTTGCTGTATATTTGTATACATCATCCTTATTTTTTTCAATCTGCTTACAAGGCTCAGCTACTCCAGGCGAGTAGGCTAAAGAAAGCTCTCTTTGTGAACTATGTTTTTTGGTAGGGATAACCTCAATTTTACCCGGCCTTCCTTCTGCATGATAAGCTAACGCCTCTTTTTTACTTATTTTTTCTGCCATATTCCTATACTTTATAAGTAGGCAAATTTAATAATTTGAATATATTTAGCACCATAAAAAAGAAAACCCTGTACTTTCGAACAGGGTTTTAATTTATTATTTACAGAATTATTTATTTAACTATCAATTTTTTGATTGAAACAACTTCACCATTCACTATTAAATTTCCAAAGTAAATTCCTTTATTCATATCTGATAAATCAAGTTCTTGAATTCCTTCTTGATTAAGTAAAATCTCTTTTACATTATTCCCTAAAATATCAATTAATTTAAGGGTAGCTGAATTACCATTAAAAGTAAAATTTACTACTTCACTAGCAGGGTTCGGATAGAAGTCTCCTAATTTAACAATTGATATATGATCATCAATTGAAGTGATACTCGTTTCGTAAGTAATTGTTACACAAGTTTCATCCGAAGGGTTATTAACATCATAAAAGCAATATTTAACCTTAGCAGTTCCTGAAACACCAAATGCATTATAGTACCCTGAATGAGCATCAAGATCACTATTAGCATAAGAAAACTCCTTGCCCGCTTCAATAACAGCCGAACTACTAATTATTGTGGTAGAAGAATAACAATTACCAGCAAAACAATAATAAGATTCTGCACCTAAAGGTAAATTTAGGTTGGTTTTTTGGCATTTTATAGTTATTGAGTCACCTGAAATATTCTTAACATCCAAATGATGTTCAATTTGCGTATTTGGATCGCCAACAAACATAGTGTCTCCTGTAATTACAAAGCTTTGTGCAGTAACAAAGCTGATTTGTGTAATAACGAGTATAAATAGTAGCGCTTTTCTCATGACAAATTTTTTTTCAAAGGTACAATATTTTATTAAATACTAGTTTTTTTGAATAAGTAAGATTTTAAATTAATATCATTTAATAACACATATTTTTTGTACCTTTGTAAGATTAATTAAACAAATTATTATGAAAAAAGTATTACTATCAATCTTTGCTCTATCAACGTTAGCCCTAAGTGCGCAAACATTTGTAAGCACAACACCTGAAAATAAAAACATTATTCTTGAAGAATATACAGGAATCTCTTGTGGATATTGTCCTGACGGTCATAAAATTGGACAACAACTACATGATGCAAATCCAAATGACGTATTCCTAATAAATATTCATACAGGGGGTTATGCTACACCACAAGGACCAGGAACAGACTTTAATACTAGTTTTGGAGCTGCTCTTGGAGCGCAAACTGGTTTGACTGGATATCCTTCTGGAACAGTAAATAGACATGTTTTTAGTGGAACTACTACTGCTCTTAGTAGATCAGTATGGGGATCATCAAGTACGCAATTATTGAATCAACCTTCTCCATTAAATGTTGGAATAC
>CATEYX010000181.1 GCA_949511925.1 Cryomorphaceae bacterium
AAAGTAAAAATATCTCCAGGCCTTTCAGTTGATGGAAGTTCTCCTAAACAGACTATCGCCACATCTGAAGATTTTGCAGAGTTTACAGCATTTTGAAGGTCTGAAGAAGGTATATCATGTTCATCTCCATCTTTCATTATCATTTTAGATCCCTCAAAATAATTAACTTTAGTAAACCTATCTTCAATAACATCTTTAATTGTTGGGTAATCATTATTATAGTTTTCATCTACACCTTGCCATGTATGAGTCCAGGCACCATTTAAACAATTTAAACTATTTGCAGTTGGACCAATAAGTAAAATTTTATTTTCTATAGATAATGGAAGTAAATCGTTGTTCTTTAATAAAGTAATTGATTCTGAAGCTGCATTGTAAGAAGCTTTTTTATGTTTATCTGAACCAAAATCTGAATAATCATTTGTAAATGGAATTCTTGTTTTATTTAATAATCCTAAATGGCTTTTAACTCTTAGGATTCTTCGAACGGCATCATCTAAACGACTCTCACTTATTCTCTCTTCATTTACTAGTTCAATAAATAACTTACAGTAATTTTTATACTCAGGGTTATTTGGAACCATACTCATATCAACACCTGAATTAACTGCAGTTGCAATAGCATCCTTCAAAGTAGAATCAGTTTGTGCCATCTTATGCAAATTTATAAGGTCCTCCCAATCTGAAACAGTAAAACCAGTAAAACCCCATTTATCTTTTAGAATATCTGTAAGAAGATATTTATTAGCATGCCCAGGAATACCATTTACTTCCCCGCTATTAATCATTACTGTTAATGCTCCAGCATCAATAGCTTCCTTAAAGCTAGGAAGATGAAGTTCTTCCAAAGATCTATTTGGAATAAGTGCAGGTGTTCTATCTCTTCCACTAGAAGGAACACTATAACCTACAAAATGTTTAAGGCATGCTGCAACATGGTATTTATCAATATTAGCACTTCCTTGGTATCCTTTTATTATAGATTTACCCATAGTTTTAGCTAAATAAACATCTTCTCCTAAAGTTTCGAAAAACCTTGACCAAATCGGATTTCTACCTAAATCTAATACAGGTGAAAAATTCCACGGAACTCCTGAAGCTCTAGTTTCATATGCTGTAATTTCAGCCATAATACGCGCATGAGAAGTATCCCAAGTAGCGGCTAACCCAATTTCTTGTGGAAACAAAGTGCTATTTTGGATATAAGTAGCTCCATGTATAGCATCTACTCCATAAATAATTGGGATCTTATGATTTGTATTTAAAGCTGTAGCTTGAATAATATCAATAATATTATGCCATTTCTTCAAACTAAAAGTATGATTAGAAACATTTAATATTGATCCCACATTATAATTAATTAATGCAATATTTAATTTCTCCTGATCAATTTCATGTGGTTCTAGAAGAACACCTAAAGTATCCTTCTTTAATATTGCATCTAGTGTAATTTGACATGTTTGCCCTACCTTTTCTTCAATAGTCATATCATCCATGAAACTATTAATGTGATCCTCAGTTTTAGAATCTAATAATGAAGAAGTTGAATCGTTTTGACATGAAAAAAGACAAAGTAGTGATATTACAAAAAAATAAATTTTATACATTTATATATTTATTGAAAGAAAGAATAAAGAAACACTGTAATTAGTAAAACAACAAAAGCAGAAATATTAAAAGAAGTGGAAGTTTTAAATAAGTCTTTTGACAAATGGATAGCTTTAGGATTGTCTTTATTTCCCTCAATAAAACTAATTACATATATAATTAAAATAGTTCCAAGACATGTTATAAGCATTTGATGCATAAATGGAATATTCACAAAAAACCAACTATCCGGTGCAATTTTAAAATACATAGCAATAGGTATTGATATTAAAACACCTAAAATTGCTGCATTATTTGTTGACTTCTTATAAAATAAACCCATTAAGAAAACAGCTAATATACCTGGACTTACAACACCTGTATATTCTTGAATAAATTGAAATACTTGACCTAGACTACCCAATTGTGGAGCGATTACTAAAGCAATCATTAAAGCAACAAATCCAGATATTCTTCCAACATTAACCATTTGATCATCTGTTGCTTCCTTATTAATCAATGATTTATAAATATCCATTGTAAAAATTGTTGAAGTAGAATTAATCATAGATGCCAAAGAAGAGACAATTGCGGCTGCAAGTGATGCTAAAATCAAGCCTTTAAGCCCTATTGGGATGATAGTTTTTATTAACCAAGGAGAAGCATTATCATTAGAAATACTACCATCTGATGCTAAAAAACTTGATGGCAATGACTCTTTGATAAAATTACCGGTTTCTGGATCTAGGACCATAACATAAGCAATAATACCAGGAAGAACTACAAATATTGGAATTAGTAATTTCAAAAATGCAGCAAAAACTAAACCCTTTTGACCTTCTTTAAGACTTTTGGCAGCAAGTGTTCTTTGTATGATATACTGATTAAAACCCCAGTAATATAAATTAGCAACCCAAATACCTCCTACTAAAACAGCAAGACCAGGTAAGTCCCACCAAGCATCTTTTCCATTCGGCGTAAATATTTCTCCTTTGGATAATATCATTGAAAATCTTTCAGGAACAGTATTATACACATCTTTTAATCCTACTAACCAAGAATTTGCGTCACCACTAACAAAAAGTAATGCATAATAAGTCATCATAAAACCTCCAAATATCAAAACAACTACTTGCACAACATCAGTCCATGCCACAGCAGCTAAGCCACCCCATAATGAATAAGCTGCAGCAAATAAAGCAAGTCCTACAATACTAGTAACTAATATACTACCGTCTCCAGTACCAATAACAGTATCCAATGCCTTTCCACCTAAATACAAAACAGTAGTTAAGTTAACAAAAATAAATAGTGCAATCCAAAATACTGCTAGAATTGTTTTTAGATTAGTACTATATCTCTTCTCAATAAATTCAGGTATTGTATAAAGTCCTTTTTCAATAAAAATGGGTAAGAAATATTTAGCTACAATTAATAATGTAATTGCCGCCATCCATTCATAAGATGCAATAGCTAAACCAAGCGCAAAACCTGATCCAGACATTCCAATAAATTGTTCAGCAGAAATATTTGCTGCTATAAGTGAAGCTCCAACTGCCCACCAGGGTAAAGATTTCCCTGCTAAAAAATAATCCTCTGCTGTTTTTTTCTTACCATTTTTATTTCTAGAAACATATAAACCTATTGCTAAAATCAAAACACAATAAGAAACAAAAACAATAATATCTATTGTAGCTATATTCATAATTTATTAATTTATTATTACTTTTTTATTAATTTTAAAACCAAAATAATCCTCTAATTCAACCAAATACATTCCTTTATTGAGGATTGAAACATCTACTGTTTTATTGTCATTTACATTTTTATAAAGAACAATATTTCCATAAATATTAAAAATCTTAATACTACTTACATTCTTGCCCTGAATAGTTAAAACATCATTAGCAGGATTTGGAAAAACTGTATATTTATTTTTATTATCAATATTAATGCTATTTGTTAAATTTTCTTGATATACTCTAACATAATCAATTTCCATTTGATTTGGAAATACTGTATTAGAATTTGGTCCAGCTTGAGTAATAGCTAAATTAATCATTAGATACCATTCATTAGCGTTAAAAGGCCAAGCACTTTGGGATGGTATAGACCAGTAACTTGATGGATTTAAAGAAAATAATTCCGTTTCATCAACATACCAAGTAATAGTATCCTCTTTCCAAATTACCGAGTAAGTATGGAAATTATCAGCATATGATCCTGTTGAAATATAACTAGAAGAAGTCTCATAAAAATGTGCAGATGAAGAATAAGGACAAGTTCCAATATGCGCTGCTCCACTAGTTTGATTTGTTAAATAAGGATTTCCCCACTGCTCCATAATGTCAATTTCACCATCACAAGGCCAACTTCCATTATTTGGTAACATCCAAAATGCAGGCCAAAAACCCTGCCCATCAAGAGTTTTTATTCTAGCTTCAACTTTTCCATATCTAAAATCAAATTTTCCTTTTGTAGTTATTTTTGAAGAAGAATAATAAGATGAATTTCCCCAGCTATCAACAATACCGTTTGATTCTTGTTTTACTTCAATTTTAGCAATTCCATTAACTAAAGTTGTATTTTGAGGTTGATAATATTGTTTTTCTGAATT
>CATEYX010000182.1 GCA_949511925.1 Cryomorphaceae bacterium
CTAATGCGGATAGATTGAGCGTTACCACAGTCGATATTGGTACGGCTGAACTTTTACAAATTGTTTGTGGAGCACCCAATATAGCAGTAGGACAAAAAGTACCTGTGGCTACGGTTGGCACTTTACTTTATGATGGTGATGAAAGTTTCAAAATCAAGAAAGGAAAGATAAGAGGAGAAGCATCACTTGGAATGATTTGTGCAGAAGATGAGTTGGGTTTAGGGAAAGGTCATGATGGAATTATGGTATTGGATGCTACTGCAAAAGTGGGTACTAATGCTAGTGAATATTTTAAGTTAGAATCGGATATAGTATTTGAAATTGGCTTAACGCCAAACCGATCGGATGCTATGGGACATATTGGTGTTGCTCGTGATTTGTTGACGGTACTTAATCATAAAGGAAATAAGTTGCAAATGTGTAAGCCTTCTACTAAGGATTTTAAGGTTGACAATACAAATAAAACTATTGAAGTTGAAGTAGCTGACTCTAAAATATGCCCAAGGTATTCTGGGCTAAGTATTAGTGGAATTAAGGTTGCTGAATCTCCTGAATGGTTACAGAATAAATTAAAAGCAATTGGGATAGCACCGACTAATAATGTAGTGGATATTACCAATTATGTATTGCATGAAATTGGTCAGCCATTACATGCTTTTGATGCTAATAAAATTGAAGGAAATAAAATAGTTGTTGCTTGTGTTAAGGAAAAAACAAAGTTCACAACTTTGGACGGACAGGAAAGAGAACTTTCTGCTACTGATTTAATGATTTCTGACGCTAAAAAACCGCTTTGTATTGCTGGAGTTTTTGGTGGTTTGGAATCAGGAGTAACTGAAAGTACAACAGATGTGTTTTTAGAATCAGCTTATTTTAACCCTGTAAGCGTTCGTAAATCAGCTAAGCGACATAATTTGAATACTGATGCTTCCTTTCGTTTTGAAAGAGGCTGTGACCCTAACAGTACTGTGTATGCTTTAAAGCGAGCAGCTTTATTGATACAAGAAATTTGTGGAGGTAAAATTTCATCAGAAGTTATTGATATTTACCCTAATCCTATTGCTCATTTTGCTGTGGAATTGACTTATGCAAAAATGGACAGCTTAATAGGAGAAGTAATTGATAGGCAAGTAGTAAAAAATATTCTAATTGATTTAGAAATTGAAATTTCAAAAGAAAACCCTAATGGGTTAAGTTTGTTGGTGCCTCCATTACGTGTTGATGTACAAAGAGAGGTGGATGTGATTGAGGAGATTTTAAGAATTTATGGGTTTAATACAATTGCGATTCCCTCAAAATTAAATACTACGATTTCCCATAGTGAAGGTGTGAATCCTGAACAAGTTAGGAATATAATTTCTGATTTGCTTTCGAGTACAGGTTTTAATGAGGCTATGAATAATTCCCTAACTAAAGAAAAATATACCGCTCTGATTCCTGAGTTGAACATAGAACAGAATATAACTTTATTAAACCCTTTGTCGCAGGATTTGAATGTAATGCGTCAATCGCTTTTGTTTAGTGGTTTGGAAAATATTGCTTACAATCAGAATAGAAGAAATACTGATATTAAATTTTATGAATTTGGTAAAACATATCATAGGACTGAAGAGGGGAATGTTGAAAATCAGCATTTACAGATTTTAGTAAGTGGAAGAATGCAAGCTGAGAATTGGAATACAAGTGATGATAA
>CATEYX010000183.1 GCA_949511925.1 Cryomorphaceae bacterium
AGCGCTATATATTGCAATTACTAAAAAATTACAAGATACAGTGAGTAGTTTAATGTTCGGGGAAGCCTGTTCGGCTGTACCTGTTCTAAAAAATAAATAATGAATAAAAATATTCAACATATAAATACTCAGATTTCTGAGTATAAAAAAGCAGTTGTCAATCATCCTTTATACAACCAATTAAACACCATTGAGGATGTCCAAAAACTAATGGAGATTCATGTGTATGCTGTTTGGGATTTTATGTCTTTATTAAAAGGATTACAAATTGAGCTTACTTGTACAACCTTGCCTTGGAAGCCTATTGGAAATACGAAAATAAGAAGACTAATCAACTCAATAGTTTTGGAGGAGGAAAGTGATGTAGATTCTGCAGGGAATCCATCTTCTCATTATGAAATGTATTTGGATGCCATGAAAGAATGTGGGGCTAATACCAATGAAATTGACAAGTTTGTTAACAGCGTTTCAGATCTAAAATTACCTAAAGTAAATGCAGCTATTGACTCATTTTTAGCATCTACTTTTGATATTTTAAATAGTGGGGAGGCCCATAAAATTGCAGCTGCCTTTACTTTTGGACGTGAGGATTTAATCCCAGATATGTTTACTGCTATTGTAAATGATTTGAGTAAAGAACATAAACTTGATAAATTTGTTTACTACCTAGAAAGGCACATAGAATTAGATGGAGGAGAGCATGGACCTTTGGCTTTGGAACTTATTAGTAATTTATGTGGAGAGGACGAGCAAAAATGGAAAGAAGTAGAAGAAACTGCTATTGCCTGCTTAGTGGCTCGTAAAGAGTTATGGGATCTGGTTTTAAAAGGGATTAACTAATCTACTTCCCTTCTTCAAAAGTTTTAATAGAGTGTTCAACTGACTGATTGATTTGGTTCAATTCTCTAGCTGTAAAATCACGATACTCTCCTACAGGAATGTCCAAGTTAATATTCATAATCCTCACTCTTTTTAGTTTTCTAATATCATATTCCAAATACTCACACATCCTACGGATCTGTCTATTTAATCCTTGTGTTAAGATAATCTTGAATTTCTTTTTATCCGTTTGTTTAACAAAACATTTACGGGTAACGGTATCCAAAATTGGCACTCCATTTCCCATAGCTTCAATAAATTCTTTCGTTATTGGCTTGCTAACAGTAACCTCATATTCTTTTTCATGATTATTTCTGGCACGCAAAATCTTATTGACAATATCGCCATCATTCGTTAAAAAAATAAGTCCTTCTGAGGGTTTATCCAATCTTCCAATCGGAAAAATACGAGTTGGATAATTAATATAATCAATAATATTATTCTTTTCCCGCATTTGGTCAGTAGTACAAACAATACCTACTGGCTTGTTAAAAGCAATGTACACCATTTTCTTCTTTTTGGCTCTGTGTACTACCTTTCCATTAACACTTACCTCATCTTCAGCCGATATTTTAGTTCCCATTTCAGGAACTTCACCATTTATTTTTACTCTTCCTTGTTCAATTAATTTATCAGCTGCCCTTCTTGAACAGTAACCAATTTCTGATAAAAATTTATTTATTCTTGTAAGACTTGTATCACTCATAATTGCTGCAAAAATACGCTAAAATATTGTTAACATCTCGATAAAAACAAAAGTCCCTAAATTACTTAAAATAGCCCGTTTCATTATATTTGCGACAAACTAAAAATAAAAAAATGACAAAGAAAATTTTATCAATCGTAATGGCAGGATTTTTCTCATTATCAGTAATAGCTGATGAGGGAATGTGGCTTCCACAGTTATTACAAGCAATGAATGAAAGCGACATGCAAGCACATGGGCTTCAACTTACTGCTGAAGATTTATACTCTGTAAACAACTCATCACTTAAGGATGCAATTGTATCATTAGGTGGCTTTTGTACGGCTGAAATGATCTCATCAGAAGGGTTAATGTTAACAAATCATCACTGTGCATTTGGTTCAATTCAAGAGCATTCAAGTGTTAGTAATGACTACATAAAAGATGGTTTTTGGGCAATGAGTCGTGATGAGGAGTTAGTAAATGAAGGATTGACAGCGTCATTTTTAGTTAGTATTGAGGAAGTAACTGCTCGTGTATTGGCTGAACTTACTGATGATATGACTGAAAAAGAAAGATCAGCAAAAATCAGAGAAATCTCTAAAACTATAGTTGATGAGAAAACTGAAGATACTCACTACAATGCACGAGTAAAATCTTTCTTTGGAGGGAATGACTTCTACATCATGACCTACGAAACTTTTAAAGATGTTCGTTTAGTTGGAGCGCCACCATCAGCAATTGGTAAATTTGGAGGAGATACTGACAACTGGATGTGGCCTAGACACACTGGCGATTTTGCACTTTACAGAATCTACTGTGCTCCTGATGGAACACCTGCTGAATACTCAGTTGAAAATGTTGCCTACCAACCAAAACATCACTTACCTATTCAATTAGATGGTGTAGATAATGGTGATTACACTATGATTTTTGGCTTCCCAGGTAGTACTGACAGATACCTAACATCTTATGGTGTAAAACAAGCTTTAGATATCACAAACCCAACTACTGTTGATATCCGTACTGAGAAATTAGCAATTATGAAAGCTGGTATGGACGCAAATAAAAGAACTAAAATTCAGTATGCTGCAAAATATGCACAAACTTCTAACTACTGGAAATATTTTATTGGACAATCAAAAGGACTGAAATCAATGAAAGTTCACGATAAAAAAATTGCCATTGAAGATGATTTCAGAGCGTGGGTTGCTGAAGATCAAGTAAGAGTTGATAAATATGGTGAAGCCTTAAACTTGATTGAAAGCGCCTATAACACAAACAAAAAAATTGCTTTAAACAGAACTTATTTAAATGAAGCTGTATTTATGGGATCAGAAATCATGTACTGGTCATTTAAAATGAATAAAGCAATTGCTGCATTACCTAATGAAGGGAAAGAAAGGAATGTTGCAATTAGAGAAATTAAAAAGGAAGCTAAAGATTTTTATAAAGATTATAACGCTTCAGTTGATCAAGAATTATTTGGATCAATGTTAGAGATGTACTACTACAATGTACCTAAAATACAACACGCTCCTTTGTTTAAGAAAATTGAAAATCAATTATTTGGTTTCAAAAAATTAGATTTTGCTTGGTATGCTAAAAATGCATTTAAAAGGTCAGTATTTTCTTCAAGAGAGAAGTTCTTTGCTTTCTTAGAAAATCCTTCTACTACTAAAATTGAGAGAGATCCTGCTTACAAGACGATAATGTCAATATACAATCAATACATTGAGCAAATTTCTCCTAAAAGAACTAATGTAAGAAAGGACTTAACAAAAGGAAATAGATTATTTATTTCCGGTTTAAGAGAAATGAACCCTGATAAAAATTACTACCCAGATGCTAATTCAACTATGAGAGCAACTTATGGGAATGTGGGAGACTACAATCCAGGGGAGGCAATGCATTATGACTACTATACTACTATTGATGGTCTCATGAAAAAGGAAGATGCTACAAATGAAGAATTTATAATCCCAGCAAGATTGAAAGAATTATATGAAATTGGTGATTACGGACAATATGCAGATAAAGATGGTAACTTAAGAATTAACTTTATTTCAAACAATGATATTACAGGTGGTAATTCAGGTTCTCCAGTAATTAACGCTTGGGGAGAAATTGTTGGCACTGCTTTTGATGGTAACTGGGAAGCAATGAGTGGAGATATTGCTTTTGAAAAAGAAATTCAAAGAACTATTTCTGTTGACATCAGATATACAATGTTCATTATTGACAAGTTTGCTGG
>CATEYX010000184.1 GCA_949511925.1 Cryomorphaceae bacterium
CCCTCAAAATCTACTCTATCCGCCTTTCCAATTAATTTAAAATTAAGCCCATCAACCATTAAGTCGTGCTTCAAACTCGCCTCCTTACTTACTAAGTTTATTTGCTTATTACTTGCAGTCGCTTCTTTGAGTAACTGTTGTTCTAGCTTTAAAAAATCCTTTGTTAATTTTTGAGCAATCTGCAGACTTAAATAATTTTTACCTTCCTGCATTCCTTGTTTAGAAAGAGCAGCAATAAAGTTATCCTCAATGCCTTTAAGAATAGAAGGGGTAATTTCCTTTATGATTTTTTCAGTAAGCACACCAATAGGATAATATTTTTCCAACGCATCATGTACAGCATTACCCATAGTACTCGAATCAGCATATTCCTCCACCTGATCGTCCTCCCGAATTTTAGCCAAATAATGATAATAAAAGGATAAACTGCAATTTGTGTATTTATTCAATGCGGACGGAGAAACTCCTTTTTCGGCCCAAGCCTCAATTTCCTTTTCTAACCCTTCATTTTTAATTATAATAGAGGCTGCATTGCTAATCTCCAAATCCTCTCCTTTATAAACCAATTCCTTAATTTCTCCAGGATATTCCGATAATAGTTGAGTAATAAATCGGCTTTTTTCTCCAGAACCAAAATCATCCGTTTCAGAATTATAAATAAGCGTAATATTGTTTGCCCTTTGCAATAATCGATAGAAATGGTAAGAGAATACCGCATCACTTTCGGCATAAGTAGGCAATTTAAAGTAGCGCTTCATATCATAAGGAATAAATGAATTTACCGACTTCCCTTTTGGTAATTTTCCTTCATTTACACTTAACATAATTACATTTTTAAAATCAAGCGTTCTGCTCTCCAAAATCCCCATTAGCTGCACCCCTTTCAAAGGCTCTCCCTTAAAAGGAATACTTTCTTTGGCCACCAACTGTTGCATAATAATCTGCAAAGTTTTTAGTTCAATATCAAAATTATTTTCTGCAATTAGATTCTTTAAAACCGTAAGGGCATTGTAAAAGGTAGCTAATATTTCTGATTCAATTGAACCCTTTTTACCTACTAAAGGCAATTTCAATTCCTCAATTAATTTATTAAAGGTTTGTAAAGCATCATCAACACTATTCCAAAGATGAAACACAAGCTTTACAGTTTTACTATTTTTAAAATATGAATCAATATTATGCTGAGTAACAAACACAATATTACTTTTAGTAATAAAACGCATAAATGCAATTCCATCACTTATTTTTGTAATCTTTGAAAAATAGGGATGCTCTATAACTGCAATAACATCTTTGTAATAAAATGCCTTTCGATTGTACTTTATCGCATGAATTTGCAATTTAAAAATCGCTTCCACCAAAGAAAAAAGAGCAGTATTTTTAAGGGGACTACCCATAGTAACATTCAGCTGTTTTATTTCAGAAGGTAAATTATGTAATACCGGAAAAAGCAAAGCTTCATCCGCCAAAACAATAGCGGTGTTGCTATTATCCAAATCAGATGTTTCAAACCCTTTAATCACCTCAGCTGCTACCTTTGCTTGGGTGATATTTTTAGGACAAGCGACCACATTAAAACTTTCTTTTTTCTCACTAAAATAATCTCCTACCCCATTAAAATCAATCTCAGACCACCTCTCTCTTTGTTCCCTTAAAAAACCACCTGCTTCATGTTGAGGATTATCATAATAGAAATTATCTGCATCCCAAAACACCCTAGCAATATCTTCCTTTTTTAGGTAATCAATAATTTCTTGCTCTGACTTTGTAAGTGCATTTAAACCAACAAACCAAACTTT
Source organism: Cryomorphaceae bacterium (assembly GCA_949511925.1). Lineage (GTDB taxonomy): Bacteria > Bacteroidota > Bacteroidia > Flavobacteriales > BACL11 > UWMA-0277. Next base: position 1,800 of record CATEYX010000184.1, read on the forward strand.
ATTCCATTTCACTTGAGCAGTAGATATGTTTTTGGCTGCAAACTTATAAGCCATACCTTGGTAGGCCAATTGCTCTTTTAAAAGTGAATCGTTAAAATGTGTATACCAGCCCAACATCCCTTCAAAGAAACTAATATAATCGTGCTGCATATCAGAAAGATTATCTTCAGCCAAACTCCAATTATCGACACTCCAATCTTCTAACTCTTTAACATTCTTCAAGTTTGTATAGATAGATTTTGCATCTACCAAGTTTCTATCTATTTCATTAAAGTCATGCAATAAGACATTACTCCAACTTAAAAAATCATCAAACGAATCAATTTTTTTAGGAGGAAATGCAAGATAAGATTGATACAATTTAAATTGCAAGGAAATATTATCTAAAACGGTTAAACCTGAAAGTTTTTCGGTAAATTCCTCAATAGAATAAAAATCAGGAAGGAAAATAGGTTGTTTAATTTTTTGTGACAAATAGTGTTTTAAGAATACTACTGCACGCTTTGAAGGCAATACAACTGCAATCCCTTCCATACTTACTGGGAATTTACTAAGCAATCTATCTGCAATTTTATCTAAAAATGCCATCATAATACTTCCACTTTTATTTCATCAGTAATATACACCAAAACTCGCTTTGTGTTTTTGTATCCCATAGCTTGTAAAGCAGAAGCATACTCCGTAATTTGCGATTCATGATTTGTACTCTTCACTCCAGTTTTATAATCTATCACTACTACTTCATCAGAGTTCTTTGCAAACAACAATCTATCAGGAATATAGGTTCTTCCATTTTCCATTAAAATTTCTTTTTCTGTTTTTACATTCCAATTTTCATCAAAGTAAGGAGCTATATTTTTATCACTCAACAACTGATCAATCGTTATTTTTAATTTTTCAGCATCTTCTTTGGAACACCTCCCCAACTTGTAAAAACTCTCAACTACTTTTTCTTTTTGTTCTAAATAATGAATTTCTGAAAGCACTAAATGTAATAGTTTTCCCCAATCCCTTTTTGCATTTACTGATTCAATATCCCATATTTCCTCAGCAGTATGCTTTAATGAAATAACCTCTTTCCAATCCAATTTTTTACGTTTCGTTACTAAAAAAGAATTCTCAATTTTATCACTATATTCATGCATCATATCGGCATCTCCTATTTCAATTGGAAAATTATCATCATAGGCATATAAAAAGGAATTGAGATCTCCTTTCTTCTTAAAATCATCAGAAAGTTTATCAGGAAAGTATTTTGAAAAAATATACAAACGCTCCTTAGGGCGTGTCATAGCGACATAGAGTTTATTTAAGCTATCCAACAAACTCATTTCTTTCTCTTTCTGATATTGTGAACTAAAATAAGATTGTTCCAATTGCTTATTTCCATTGATTAATGCTGCTGGTAATTGTTTGTTGAAATAAGCAGAAGTATCTACCCAAATATCAGTAGTTTTTTTTCTATCCTCCCAATTAAAAGGAATCATAACAACATTAAAAGCCAAACCTTTGGACTTATGAATAGTCATAATCTGCACTGCATTAGTTCCTTCTGGAATTACAATTGCTTCTTTATTCTTTCGTTCTTCCCACCATAATAAAAATTCAGAAAGGCTACTTCCTTTTTTTTCAGTAAAAGCCAACACAACATCCAAAAAGAATTGCAGATAAACATCTTCATCAAATTTAAATAAACGAATAAGCTGCTCCACCATTTCGTACAAGGGCTCTTGCAATAATTTTTCAGAATTGATAAATATATTCGCTTTCTTAAGCACCTCATTAAATCCTTCTTCAGTTTTAACTTTTAAATTTAAGGCATGTAAATTTTCATCCGATAAAATATGTGCAAATAAATATGCTGAAATTACTGATTTAGAAATAGCATCTTTAGGGTTTTGCAAATAACGCAATAGTGAAATTAAGGCATTCACTTTATCGGACTTACTAAGTAATAAACCCTCATTTGATATTACTGGGATTTTTGCTAGAGAAAGTGCCTCAGCCACCAAAGCCACTCTTTTTCTACTATTACATAATATGGTTACATCATTAAAGCTATAGTTGTTTTCATTGACAAGCTTGTGAATTTCATCTACCATCTTTTCCAGAATCAACTCCTTAAAATCATGTTCTTTATCACCAAAAAGCTCAATACGAACATAACCCCCTTCTTTTGAAAAGTCACTTTTCTGTTCCTGATTATCATAAATATCAAGAATATCATTAGAAAGCAATGATTTTGTATTTTCAAAAAACTGGTTATTAAATTCTACAATATGCTTTCTGCTTCTAAAATTATTCAATAAATTATCCGATTCAAAGTGGGATTCTAATTTACTTTCCCAATCCTTTTTAAAGAGCAAATCTTCTCCTTTATAAATTTTTGGCAGTTGCGAGAATTGCTCGACCTCCCCTCCTCTCCATCTGTAAATAGATTGTTTTCCATCTCCTACAACTAAGCTTTTTCCATAATCTAACGAATCAGTAATTAAAGGCAATATATTTTGCCATTGCAAAAGAGATGTATCCTGAAATTCATCAATTAAATAATGATTGTACCGCTCCCCTAACC
>CATEYX010000185.1 GCA_949511925.1 Cryomorphaceae bacterium
CTGTCATTATTATAATAACCACCACCACCAATTGTATTATCAGCAGGACCACCAAATACAACAGGACCACCAAACTCTCTAACATAAAAAGTAGTGTTAGCACTCAACAAAGGAGTTGTAAAGGGAGAGCCTGTAAAGACTGAAGTGCTTCCAAGAGTATCAGTATACCATTTTACGGAGTTAGTGGCTGCAGTAAGCTGAAAAGCAGATGGATTAACGTAAGAGGTATCGTTATAAGTAATTGGTGCTGACATAAAATTAACATTAACCAATGAAGATTGAAAAATAGAATCTTGACCTAAGCCGTTTGAAACAAAAAGACTTACATCAAATACACCTGCTTGCAAATAAGTATGTGTTGGATTTTGTTGATTAGAAATTGTTCCGTCACCAAAATCCCACTCCCAATAATTAGGCTGATTAAGACTAGCATCAATAAAACTAACACTTCCCGTACATGAAGATGATCCACTTGTTGTAAAGTTTGCTAATGGAGATGCCATACATCCACTGTTAATCGGCTGAGCATTAATAGCTACCGCCCTTCTTCCCATATTTCCATTTACCTTAGCGCAAACTGAAAACCAAGAATCTGTAATTGCAGGGGTAGGATTGATAATTAAAGCTGAGGTTGCAGTGGTTGTAATCATTGAATCCATGTAAACATTCCCCAACATACTTACTTCATAATCAGTAGCGCCAGCAACTATATTCCAAGACACATAAATTGAATCAGGACATAACCAATTTACAATAACATTTTGAGGGACAGCAACAATTGTGAAATCTGCATCACTTTCATCAATATTACCATTACGACTAATTCTTACTTTTGCTTGATTAGTAACTAAGTTAGGTACAGTCCAATTATAGTAACGTGAATTTGACCCTGCACTATTTGTAATTAAGTTCCAAGTTAAGCCATCACTAGTATATTCTAAAGTAAATGCAGTGTTACCCTTAGCAGCATCCCATCTAATTAATTCATCTTCTCCAGGAGCAAAACCCTCTCCTCCAATAGGGTAAGTTAGTTCAACTTCTTCTGTAATATATTGGTAAATAACCCAATATTCTTGTGCACCAAAAGGAATAGCAAAACCATCAACAGACAAAACATAATTACCAGAAACAGGATTATCTATCGTAATCTGCTCCATGTTATTAATATGATCATTTCCATAAGTTGCATTTGAATTTAATGCTATAGCATTAGCAGTAGTATCCAACAGCCAAGGATATGCTGTCAAACCATTAGCATTTGTAATATTAATATCAATATCATTTACCAAAGCTGGTGCGGCATTAACACTACCTTCAATATCATGCCAATAGACCATAACATTTAATTGTATTATGCCTGAAGGAACTATGATGTTATGTGTATTATTTCCTCCTTGTGACAGGCTAGAATTTAAGTACTGATTATTTTCTAAAATTTTAATTGCTTGATGAGCATTTACCTCTCCCCATCCATGCTTAAAATCAGGACCAGGATTTCCTAAATCATCACCAGAATTTAACAAAACTCCTTTCATTAAAGCAGAACTAGGGTTTACACCTCCATTTAATTCTTTATATCCTTGATAAAGCTGCCCCATTATACCAGCAATACCTGGGCACGACATAGAAGTTCCAGTGTAAGAATCGTAATCATTTGTTGGAACTGTTGAATTAACTGAAGTTCCTTTTGCTCCAATATCAGGTTTTATCCTTCCATCAGCTGCAGGCCCTCTACTAGATGAATTTGCTAACCCACTTGTTGAAGTAAGATTTGCTACCGCAATAACATTTTTTCCTTGCTTATGTCCACCCGTAACATTACCCCAATCACTACCAGATGTACTCGAAATATAAGGATTAGAGCAAGAACTACTTCCATTATTACCAGCTGAAAAAACATGAATTAATGATGGGTATAAATTTATTTGTTGATCCAATTCTTGAGATAAGGAAGTATAACCCGCATTACATCCATTACTATATGATTTTGAGGTAATTACAACATCTTCATTCACATATAAATTAGGGAAAGCGTTACCGTAATTATTATTATTAGAATCATAAACATATAAAAAAGCTGCATTTGCCATTCCTGCTGCAATAGGATCTAAATTTCCTGAGCCCATAATAGTACCTGCAACATGGTCACCATGCGTATTAGATAAATTATTAGCGCTTCCTCCGAAACTAGATTGGTCAATTCTTCCCTGATAATCAATATGAGGACCAATAATCCCATCATCTTGCATCATGATATTTATTCCTTCACCATTATAATGCCTTCCACTAGCATACTTAGTATTTATTGTGTTTGATCTACCTAATGTTCTAGCTGTTTTATTTTCTTTTTCTGATGGCGGATCAATTGGTTCAATATACCAAACTGAAGGTGTATTTGATATAGAACTTAAATCAGAAGGATTTACAGTTATTGTGATGCTATTACTTAGAAGAGTAATATTATCTATTCTGTATCCCTTATTTCTAAATATCTCCTGCATAATAGAAATATTTGCATCTTTATAAAGCAAAACTTTTATCGATAATTTTCCATCATTAATTGCCCAGTCTGGGAAAATATTATTTTGAATTTTAGGATCTAATTTATGCTTTCCTTCTATAGGAATTAATGCAATAACACCATACTTACTCAATGACGATAATTCACATTCCTTATCAAGGTTTACTACATAAGTTTTATTTGGAATATATTCTAAAAACGCAACTCCCAAATCAGCTATTTTAACTCTATCTTCAATTGTTGGGATAGCCATAAAACTCATAAAGTAATACGCAATATTATCAATCCTATCTAATTGTTTATCAACAACTAAATCTAATTCTCCTGACTTTAATTTTATTGTATTTTCCTGAGTGAATCCAAACTGATGAACAGTTAATGCTAATGCAAATAAAAATATCTTCTTCATTGTTAATTTTGTTTTTACAAAGATACAATTGATAATACGGATAATTAAACAATCATAATTAAATTTAAAAAAAACTTATTCGTTCAATTTCAATCTGTATTTTTGAACCATGATAAACACCCTACAAATTCAAGTATTTCCTGAAGTAGCTTCAACAGAAAAATTACTAAAAAGTACGCTTGCCAAAGAACTAGATATTCTTGAAAAAGACATCAAACATATTGAGATTTTAAAACGCTCAATTGATGCCCGACAAAGAGAGACAAAAATTAACCTTAAAGTTGATGTTTATATTAAGGAAAACTTTGTAAAAAAAGAAGAGGATATTGCTGAATACAAGGATGTAAATGGTAAAGATGAAGTGATTATAATTGGCGCCGGTCCTGCAGGACTTTTTGCCGCTTTAAAGTTGATAGAAAAAGGTCTAAAACCTATTATTTTAGAAAGAGGAAAGGATGTTAGGGCTAGAAGAAGAGATTTGGCTAACCTAACTAAAAACCATATTGTGAATGAGGATTCCAATTATTGTTTTGGGGAAGGTGGTGCTGGTACTTATTCAGATGGAAAACTTTACACTAGAAGTAAGAAAAGAGGAGATGTAAATAAAGTATTAGATGTATTAGTTCAGCATGGTGCAATTGAAGAAATAAGGGTAAATGCTCACCCGCATATTGGGACTAATAAACTTCCAAAAATCATACAAGCTATTCGTGAAACCATTATTCAATATGGTGGGCAGGTGATATTTGACAGCCGAGTAACCGATATCCTTATTAAAAACAATGCTGTAAAAGGAGTTGAATTACAAGATGGCACACGCATTGAGGCCAATAAAATCATATTAGCAACTGGGCATTCTGCTCGTGATATATTTGAATTATTACATAAAAAAGAAGTGGCTATTGAAGCCAAAGCATTTGCCGTTGGTGTAAGAGTAGAGCACACCCAAGAATTGATTGATCAAATACAGTACAAATGTAAAACTAGAGGCGAATTTTTACCGCCTGCACCCTATTCAATTGTAAAGCAAATTAAAGGAAGAGGTGTTTATTCCTTTTGTATGTGTCCTGGTGGAATTATAGCTCCTTGTGCCACAAAGCCTGGTGAAGTTGTAACTAATGGCTGGTCGCCTTCCAAAAGGGATTACCCAACCTCTAATTCAGGGATAGTAATGGAATTGAAATTAGAGGATTTTGCAGAGTATGAAAAATATGGACCTTTAGCGGGAATGCAATTCCAAAAAGAGATAGAACAAAATGCATGGAAACTAGGGGGTGAAACTCAAAAAGTACCAGCACAAAGGCTGGTTGATTATACCAATAATATTTTATCGACCGACATACCTAAAACCTCCTATATTCCTGGAACAACCTCAGCAGTAATTAACACTATATTACCTGATTTTGTTGGTGAAAATATACAAGAAGGTTTGAGACAAATGGGCGAGCAAATGAAAGGTTACTTTACTAATGAAGCTGTGGTACACGCTCCTGAAAGTAGAAGCTCCTCTCCTGTTCGCATCCCTAGAGATAGAGAAACAATGGAACACCCACAAATCAAAGGTTTATATCCTTGTGGTGAAGGTGCTGGTTATGCAGGAGGAATTATTTCAGCAGCCATTGATGGTGTAAAATGTGCAGATAAATGTTAAAGTAATTTTGATTAGTTTTGTAAAGTGAGAAAACTAATATTTATAATATTATTAATGTTTTATGCCTTTACCACTAAGGCACAGAATAACTTAATCTTAAATGGTAGTTTTGAATTTAATACAGAAACTCAATGCTATCATTTTATGAATAGTATTGCTTGGAATAATACAGTTGACTTTACTAATTCTTATCAAAGTTTTATAGGATTCATCAATAACTCTGTAGTGTTGAGAAGAAACTGATAATTGAATAATTTGTCATGTTGAGAACTAGTGGAATTGTTGTTTAATCGGCAAAGCCAAACATCTACAGCTGTAGATTGACTTTGTCGAACAAAAAGCGTTTCTTCACATTCGTTCAGAATGACAAAATAAAGGAGTGAAAGCTCCCCTAAAACAGGTGAGCAACTATTTGAAATATAATTGATAGAGCAGCAATAATAATTTTTAAATTATCTAATCTCTGCTCCTGCTTTATCAGTAAAAGAACTCATCAATTTTTCCATTACCTTATCAACATATTTATCTGTTAAGGTTTTGGTATCATCTGCCATAGTAAAGGATAAAGCATACGATTTCTTACCCTCTGGTAATTTATTCCCTTCATAAACATCAAACAAGTTTACTGATTTTAATATTTTATTATCAGTAGCTACTGCAATTTTCTTTAACTCATCAAAAGAAACTGATTTGTTAACCAAAAGAGATAAATCCCTACGCACTTCAGGAAATTTCGAAACTTCTTGATATTTTATTTTAGTATACCCTGCTAATTCTAGCATTAAATCCCAGTTAAAATCAGCAGCATAAACAGTTGATTTTACACCAAATGCTTTAACTAATTTAGCATCCAGTTTCCCAAAGCAAACCAATCTTTTTTTCTTAAA
>CATEYX010000186.1 GCA_949511925.1 Cryomorphaceae bacterium
CAGTGGATTGCTAATCCTACTTCTGGTTTAGGTATTATAAAAACTTACCCTTGGCATATAAATGATACTACCGTATTAATTGGGGATGCTGCTCATGCAACTGTACCGTTTTACGGACAAGGTATGAATGCAAGTCTTGAGGATTGCAGAATGTTAGATAAGTTATTAGATAAGCATGGAGATGATTTAAAGTCGTGCTTTGAAGAATACTCTGTAACTAGAAAACCTAACGGTGATGGATTGCAGGATTTGTCTATGCAGAATTTTATAGTAATGCGTGATAATACAGCTGACCCTAAATTTTTACTGCAGAAAGAAATTGAAAAGAAATTTTCTAATTTATATCCTGATAAATGGATCCCACTTTATTCTATGGTTAGTTTTACTAATATCCCTTATGCTGATGCTTGGGAAATTGGCATGAAACAAGAAAAAATGATGGAAGAAATCATGAACACTCCTAATATTGAAAAAGAGTGGAAAAGTGACGAAATAATGCAAAAAATGTGCAGTTTGGTGTAGAATTTGGTATTTTTAAGTAAAAGTGAGTAATTTTGGTAGGTTGTTATATGTGATAATTAAAAATAGTAAATTCTGAAATTGATGAAAAATTAATAAAAACAACTAAAAATGCAATAAAATGAAGAAAAACAGCTTAATAGTATTAATTATTGCGATTTTATGCTCTTGTCAAAAAAAAGAGACTAAAACTATTATCCTCTCCAAAGCATCTTCAAATTATGTAGAATGGATAGAAGATGACAACACGATTATCCTAGATGCTTATACTATTAAAAACACGGATTCTATTTTGGCATTAGCGGATGGGATTATCCTTACCGGAGGGGAGGATATAAATCCCTTACAATATAATGACACTATAAATTTGGCAGTGTGTGGTGATATCAATTACCAAAGAGATACGCTTGAAAGAAAACTATTTGATTTTGCGCTTGCATATAAAATCCCATTAATTGGAGTGTGTAGAGGTATGCAAATGATGAATGTTGCAAGTGGAGGAACACTTTATGGCGATATCCCATCAGAAATTGGCACAACAGTTATCCACCGCAACAATGGAGAAGTGATGCATGAAATTGCAATTGTTGATACTTGTTCATTAATTTTTCCTATCCGTACAGATACCTTTATGGTAAACTCTTGGCATCATCAAGGACTTAATGATCTTTCTAAAAACTTAAGAGTTATTGCTCGCTCATTTGATGGATTGCCTGAGGCAGTGGTAATGGAAAAATCAGCTCATCCTTTTATGATTGCTGTTCAATTTCATCCTGAGCGTTTAGGAAAAGAAAATCCAATTCATCAAAAAATGAGAGATAGTTTCTATAAAGCAATGGGTGAATAAGATATTTATTTTAATAAATAAATTTTAAACGTTTTTTAAAAGCAATCCAGTTACATTTGCAACCTTAATTTCTCTACATGTTTCAGGATATTTTATTTACTTTTTTAATTAGCTTTTCTCCTTTTGGTGAAGCGAGAGCTGGAATACCATATGGCGAGCTAGTTGGCTTACCTATTCTTTTGGTATTTGTAATTGGCTTAACTGCAAATTTATTAGTATTCCCTGTTTTTTATAAAGCAATCGAACTAGCAAATAAACATCTTTGGAAAAATCCATTATATAAAAGAACGGCAGTTTATTTAGCCTCAAGAGCAAGAACAAAAACTAGAATTATAATAAAAAAGTACGGGGTTTGGGGCTTGATGGTTTTTGTTATGATTCCATTGCCTGTTACTGGGGCTTATATTGGGACGATTGCGGCTTATATTTTTGGAATTAGCTATCGGAGATCGTTAATTGCGATTAGTAGCGGCATAACTATTTCATCTATTATGGTGGCTCTATTCATGTACTTAATATAAGTTTCTTTTATAGGCTGCTAAAAACTAGTAAAAGCAACTAAAATTCTATATTTGCTCTATATATGAATGGAAAGAAAACAGTACTTATTATTTTGGATGGTTGGGGACATGGCGATAAAACCAAATCGGATGCCGTATATCATGCAAGTACTCCTTTTGTTGATTCTTTGTATAAAAATTATCCTAATTGTGAGTTAAAGACTTTTGGTGAGCATGTTGGATTGCCCAAAGGACAAATGGGGAATTCGGAAGTAGGGCATTTAAACATTGGTGCTGGTAGAATTGTGTATCAGGATTTGGCAAAAATAAATATTGCTTGTGAGGATAATTCCATTGCTGAAATGGAAAATTTAAAAACCTCTTTTGCTTATGCAAAGCAGAATAATAAAGCACTTCATTTATTTGGTTTAGTTTCTGATGGGGGAATTCATTCTCATCAAAATCATTTATACAAATTGTGTGAGCTAGCTAATAAAGCAGGAATTGAAAAAGTATTTGTTCATGCTTTTACTGATGGTAGAGATTGCGACCCAAAAAGTGGAAAAGGATTTATTAAGCAGTTGGAACAAAATTTATTTGGAGCTAAGATAGCTTCAATTTGTGGTAGGTATTACGCAATGGATAGAGATAAAAGATGGGAAAGAGTAAAATTAGCTTACGATTTACTTACAAACGGAATAGGAGAATCTTCTCAAAATCTTACTGAAAGCATCCAAAATTCTTACAATAATGGAATTACAGATGAATTTATAAAGCCAATTATTAGTGTAGACGAAAACAAAAGTCCGATAGCGACAATACATGAAGATGATGCTGTGATTTGTTTTAATTTCAGAACAGATAGATGTAGGGAAATTACAACAGTACTTACCCAAACTAATATGCCAGATTTTGGAATGAACACCCTAAATCTTAATTATACTACCATGACAAATTACGATTCTTCTTACCAAAAGGTGAATGTAATTTACAATAAATCTAATATCAAAAATACTTTGGGTGAGGTTTTAGAGCAAAACAATAAATCTCAAATTAGGATTGCTGAAACAGAAAAATATCCTCATGTTACTTTTTTCTTTTCAGGAGGTAGAGAAAAAGAATTTAAAGGGGAAATAAGATTAATAGTCAATTCCCCAAAAGTGGCTACTTATGATTTGCAACCCCAAATGAGCGCCCCTGAAGTTACAGCAACTATTGTTGCCGAATTAGAAAAAGGTAAAACTGATTTTGTGTGTTTGAACTTTGCAAACCCGGATATGGTAGGGCATACTGGCGATTATAATGCTATTGTAAAAGCAGTAGAGACAGTAGATAATTGCACTAAGCAAGTTGTTGAAGCAGGATTGAAAAATGATTATGCTTTTATCATTATTGCCGATCATGGAAATGCAGATTTTGCAATAAATGAAAATGGAACTCCTAATACAGCACACAGTACTAATATGGTACCTTGCTTTGTTATCAACTCAGGATTTAACAATATACAAAACGGAAAGCTAGGAGATATCGCGCCTACAATACTTAAAATAATGGAAATCGAAACTCCAATAGATATGACTGGAGTAATCTTAATAAAATAAAAAAATGGAACACATAAACAATTACATAAACGAAAACAAAGACCGATTCATCAATGAATTAATTGAGCTTTTAAAAATACCATCTATCTCAGCCGATCCTGCTTATAAAGCGGATGTGCTAAACTGTGCTGATGCGGTAGCAAAAGCAATGAAAGATGCAGGAGCAGATAATGTTGAAATCTGTGAGACAGTAGGTTATCCTATCGTTTATGGAGAAAAAATTATTGATTCAAATTTACCAACAGTTTTGGTGTATGGTCATTATGATGTACAACCTGCTGACCCTTTAGAATTATGGACTAGCGGTCCATTCGATCCGGTCGTTAAAAAGACGGATACTCATCCTGAAGGAGCTATTTTTGCAAGAGGGGCTTGTGATGATAAGGGACAATTTTACATGCATGTAAAGGCGTTTGAACTGATGATGAATACCGATACTTTGCCTTGTAATGTGAAGTTTATGATTGAAGGAGAGGAAGAGGTAGGGTCTGATAATTTGGGACTTTTTGTAAAAGAAAATAAGGAAAAATTAAAATGTAATGCTATCTTAATTTCTGACACTGGAATTATTGCAAACGATACACCATCAATCACTACAGGGCTAAAAGGATTAAGCTATGTTGAGGTGGAAGTAACAGGACCAAATAGAGATTTACATTCAGGATTATATGGTGGGGCAGTAGCTAATCCTATAAATATTCTATGTGAAATGATTGC
>CATEYX010000187.1 GCA_949511925.1 Cryomorphaceae bacterium
TAATTACGCAATGGGTTTCATTACTAATAATGAAAGATATAACCAAGTAATTGATGTTTGGACAACTACTAATGCTCGATTGACTGATACAGTTATGAGAAATATTAGTTCGGACAAACAAGGATTTAATTCTGTATATATGATGCTTGATTCTGGTGCAAGGGGTTCTAAGGAACAAATTCGTCAGTTATCTGGTATGAGGGGGTTGATGGCTAAACCTAAAAAGTCTGGTGATCATGGAGAATCAATTATTGAGAATCCAATTACAACTAACTTTAGAGAGGGACTTTCAATTTTGGAATACTTTATTTCGACTCACGGGGCGAGAAAAGGACTAGCGGATACGGCACTTAAAACTGCAGATGCTGGTTACCTTACAAGACGATTAGTTGATGTAGCACAAGATGTTATTGTTACTGAAGAAGATTGTGAGACACTAAGAGGACTAGAAGCTTATGCTTTGAAAAATAATGATGATATTATTGAATCATTAAGTGATAGAATTTCTGGAAGAGTAAGTTTACATGATGTATATCATCCAAAAACTGAAAAGTTAATTGTTGCTTCATCTGACATGATTACTGGTCTTGTTGCTAAGGAAATTGATGCTGCTGGAATTGAAATGGTTGAAGTTCGTTCAGCATTGACTTGTGCAACTCGTAGAGGTATTTGTGTTAATTGTTATGGTAAATCATTATCAACTAATAGAATGGCGCAAGTAGGTGAGGCAGTTGGTGTTGTTGCAGCTCAATCAGTTGGAGAACCAGGTACACAGCTTACACTTAGAACCTTCCACGTTGGGGGTACTGCATCTAGGTCTGAGGTTGATTCTTCTATCACTATTAAGAAAGATGGTAGATTAGAAATTGAGGATTTAAGAACGGTTAACACGACTAATAAAGATGGTGATAAGATAGAAATCGTTATTAGTAGATCTGCTGAAACTAGAGTAATTGATGATAAGAATGGTATAATCCTTTCTTCAACAATTGTTCCTTATGGTTCTACTATATTTATTAAAGAAGGAAATGTTAAGAAAGGAGATGTTATTTGTGAGTGGGATCCGTATAATGCTGTAATTATTTCAGAAATTGCTGGTAAGGTCGAATTTGTTGATATTGAAGAAGGTGTTTCTTACCGTACTGAATCTGATGAGCAAACAGGCCATCAAGAAAAAGTAATTATCGATAGTAGAAATAGAAAAAATTCTCCAACTATTCAAATTGGTGATAAAAACTATAGTGTTCCTGTAGGCTCTCATTTAGCTGTTGATGATGGAAGTAAAATTAAGGCGGGTGCTATTTTAGCTAAGATTCCAAGGTCTGCTGGTTCATCTGGGGATATTACAGGAGGTCTTCCAAGAGTAACAGAAATGTTTGAAGCAAGAAATCCTTCTAATCCTGGAGTAGTTTCTGAAATTGATGGTTCTGTATCATTTGGAAAAATAAAAAGAGGAAACAGAGAGGTGATTATTACTTCTAAGAATGGAGAAACTAAAAAATACTTAATTAAATTGTCTAAGCATATTTTAGTTCAAGAGAATGATTATGTAAAATCAGGTGTTCCACTTTGTGATGGTGTTATTACTCCTGCTGATATTTTAGCAATTAAAGGTATGGTTTCTGTACAGCAATATATTGTAAACGAAATTCAAGATGTATACCGTTTGCAAGGGGTTAAGATTAACGATAAGCACTTTGAGGTATTGGTAAGACAAATGATGCGTAAAGTGAAGATTGCTGATTCAGGGGATACCTATTTCTTAGAAAACTCATTAGTAGGAAAAGAAAGCTTTAATGAGCAAAATGATAAGATTTTTGGAATGAAGTTTGTAACTGATGCTGGTGATTCGGAAGAATTAAAAGCGGGTCAAATTATTTCGCCAAGAGAGTTAAGAGAAGAAAACTCAAGATTGAAGCGTAAGGATATGAAAGAAGTTGAATCAAGAGGAGCTATTTCTGCAGTTGCAACTCCAGTACTTCAAGGAATAACAAGAGCTTCACTGCAAGTAGATTCTTGGATTTCAGCTGCATCATTCCAGCAGACTACTAAGGTACTTAATGAAGCTGCAATTAATGCTAAGCGAGATAACTTAATTGGACTTAAAGAGAATGTAATTATTGGTAAGAAAATACCAGCAGGTACAGGACTAATTCAAGCTAGCGAAACTGTTGTTGGTTCTCAATCCGAGTACGATAAATTAACGAATTCAGACACTGTGGAAGAAGTTGCAACTGATGAAGTAGTTGTTGAAACAGTAACTTCAGTAGAAGAGTAAAATAATAATAATTATGTCAGAGGAAAAGAAAAAGGACGGACTAAATATTGAGCTTACCGAAGAAGTAGCTGAAGGGACTTATAGCAATTTAGCTATCATCAATCATTCTCCATCAGAGTTTGTGGTTGATTTTATACAAATGATGCCAGGAATTCCTAAAGCAAAAGTAAAGTCGAGAGTTATTCTAACCCCTCAACATGCTAAACGATTAATGAAGGCACTTGCCGATAATGTAAGTAAATTTGAAAATCAGCATGGAGAGATAAAGGATATTGATCCTGCAGCAGGAATGCCAATAAATTTTGGAGGACCTACACCATTAGCATAATTATTAAAACTATAAAACTAAAAAAGCCTGCAATTGCAGGCTTTTTTTATGTTCAATATTTTAAGTTTCTTATCCTAAGAAAGGGTACTTGTAATCAGTAGCAGGCACAAACGTTTCTTTAATTGTTCTTGGGGAAACCCATCTTAACAAGTTTAAGATTGATCCTGCCTTATCATTTGTTCCTGAACCCCTAGCACCACCAAAAGGCTGTTGACCAACAACAGCACCAGTTGGCTTGTCGTTAATATAGAAGTTACCTGCTGCATTTTCTAGTGCTTTAGTTGCATATTCTGCAGCATACCTATCAACTGATAATATAGCTCCTGTCAGGGCGTATTCTGATGTGCTATCTACTAGTTCTAATGTTTCTTCCCACTTATCAGCATCATATACATAAATAGTCATTACTGGTCCGAATACTTCCTCTACCATAGTTTTGAACTTAGGATTAGTGGTTACAATAATAGTTGGTTCAATAAAGTACCCTACTGATTTATCGTAATTCCCACCAGCAATAATCTCGGCATCATCAGCTGTTTTTGCAAAGTCAATGTATGATGAAATACTATCAAATGCTTTTTCAGAAATTACTGCATTAATGTAGTTTGAAGTATCTTCAGGAGAACCCATTTTGAAATCCTTAGTGTCAGCAACAATTTGAGTTTTTACATTCCCCCATAAATTTGAAGGCACATAAGCACGTGATGCTGCTGAACATTTTTGTCCTTGGAATTCAAAACCACCTCTTGTAATAGCAGTTGCTACTTCAGCAGATACTGCAGATTTGTGTGCAATAATAAAATCTTTTCCACCCGTTTCTCCAACTATTCTTGGGTAGGATTTATATTTTTCAATATTGTTCCCTATTCCTTTCCAAAGTGTACGAAATACATCAGTACTTCCTGTAAAATGTAATCCTGCAAAGTTTTTATCTTGAAAAACAATTTTCGAAATTTCTTTACCACTTACTGTTACCATATTTATTACTCCATCAGGCAATCCTGCAGCTTGGAATAATTCCATGATTACTTGTGCAGAATATATTTGTGTTTCTGCTGGTTTCCAAACTACAACATTACCTAACATTGCTGGTGCTGCACAAAGGTTAGCACATATTGAAGTAAAGTTAAATGGAGTAAGAGCAAATACAAAACCTTCCAAAGGTCTGTGTTCTAAACGATTCCACATTCCTGGTAATGATTCTGGTTGTTCCTTATATAACTGACTCATGTACTTTACATTAAATCTAAAGAAATCAATTAATTCACAAGCAGCATCAATTTCTGCTTGCATTACATTTTTACTTTGTGCAAGCATAGTAGCAGCATTCAGTTTTGCACGGAATGGACCTGCTAATAAATCAGCAGCCTTTAGGAAGATAGAAGCTCTGTGTTCCCAACTCATGTTTGCCCATTTTTCACGAGCAGCCATAGCAGCATCAATTGCATCACGAACTTCTTGTTCGCCTCCATAGTTTGAAGTTCCGATTACATGTCCATGTTCATGTGGAGGTGTTAAATTCCTTTTATCATTTGTGAATACTTGTTTATCGCCAATATACATTGGTACATCAACAGTTGTATTATTCATTCTTTTGTATTCTGCAAGTAATTCAGTACGTTCAGGGCTTCCTGGTGCGTATGCTTTTACTGGCTCGTTTACCGCAATGGGTACGTTATAAAATCCGTTTGACATTTTTTTGTTTTTAAATGAGGTACAAAGATAAATGATAGATGTTAGATAATAGATATTAGAACTGAGAAATTCGTTCTCCATTTTTTACGAATAGACAACTTCATATACTCTCCTTTTATATTGCTTTGTATAGGTGCTCTAATGTTAATATGCCTAGAAATTTGGCGAATGTGTTACGAAAGAATAGGTTGTGCTTTTAGGTTGACTTTTGACTCAATAGTAATTTCTGTTCCTTAACTCTCTATATTTTCTATTCCTGTTTAGGGTCAGCTAAATATATTACTATTTCTGCTTCTCCCAGTCCCAAGCAGACTTCATAGCTTGTTCTAAGCTTTCTATTGGTTCCCAACCTAGTTTAGTTTTCACTAAATTTCCATTAGCGTATATTTGTTCAATATCGCCACTTCTTCTGGGACCTATGGAATAGTTGATTTTTAAATTATTGGTTTCTTCAAAAGCTTTTAATGCATCCAAAACACTCACACCAATCCCTGTACCAACATTAAAAGCATGTTGTCCTGGGGTTCTAATTAAAAAGTCCATTGCTAATACATGTGATTTTGCCAAATCAACTACATGAATGTAATCACGAACACACGTACCGTCAGGGGTGTTGTAATCATCTCCAAAAACAGTGATTTTTTTTCTTTTCCCAATTGCAACCTCTGTAATTATAGGTACTAAATTACTTGGTCTGTCAGCTGAGCAATCGCCAATTAATGCAGAAGGGTGGGAGCCAATAGGATTAAAGTACCTTAAGGCAACACTATTACAAGTATCTGCTTTAAGCATTTCTTCACAAATCTGTTTGGTTTCTCCATAAGGAGATTCAGCTTTCTTGAATGGAGCGTTCTCATCAACTGGAAGAACATCAGGCATACCATATACAGTACAGGATGATGAAAATATGATATTTTTCACATCATTTTCTTGCATACATTTAAGTACAACTTCAAGCGAACCCATATTATTGTCGTAATACTTTTGCGGGTTTTGTACAGATTCCTCCACGGCTTTGTAGGCGGCAAAGTGTATAATACCCTCTATTTTTCCGTGTTCAGTAAATACTTTATCCATGGCATCCTTGTCTGTACAATCAACATTATGCCATTTCACTTTTGTATCTATAATTTTTTCAATCCCATCAATATTCTGAGTGGAGGTGTTACATAAATTATCAACTATAACAGGAGTGTATCCTGCAGCAATTAGTTCCACAATTGTATGCGAACCAATATATCCTGCGCCTCCTGTTACAAGAATCTTTTTCATTAAAGAGCTTTATTTATTCCAATTAACCATCTCATTTGGAAGAAATCTTCATCAGATGCTGGAGGTTTGTTTAAGAAAAGTGGCATGTCAAAACGAATAACTAAAGGCCTTACAGCCTCAAGAGGACCAAAGTTTCTTAGCGTATAAGTAAATCCTATTCCTGCATCAGCTCTTATGTTTGAAAACAAATCTTCATAGTTTTCTTTAGTAAGTTTATCACTAGTTATAATTCCTGCATCAGCAAAAAGGTATGAAGCAATATTCTTTTTACGTATTGAGTAAGGTAAGTAGGCTGTAAAATCAATTTCAGTATTGAAAGCTGCTCCACTTGTTCCGTTATAAGCGTCTGAAACAATAGTTCCATCTTCATTAAATTCAGGAGCAAGGTAACCTGTATATCCTCTTAGATTTAATCCTCCCGCTTGATGAAAGTAATTTGTTGTGTAGCCGTACTCTATAAATTCAGCTGAAACAATACCTTCTGCTCTAGTAAATTTAGAACCCATCATTTCTTCATTATTAGCTCCTGCTAAATGTAATTTACTTTCTTCTGCCCAGCTACTACCTGTACCAAACTGTAGATAAGCTCTAGTATTTATCTTTAATTTCTTTAATTTGTTATTGTTTTTAGCACTTAAGATAAGTTTATTATAATCGTAAGCACTTCCTAAAGCTGAAGATTGTAACTTTAAATTAATTGTACCCTTACCATAACTGTAGCTGTACTTATGTTCTAAGTTTATATCAATTCTGTTATTCATTTTTTCTAAATCCCAACCTGAATTGATTAAGTAATTATCATTCGTTCTGTACATGGATAAAAAGTTAACTTCAAGTTTGTTGTTTCCTTTGCTATCACTTTTTATAATACTAAATTTATTGGTGTGTAATCCTGCTAAGAACTGCGACCTAGCATTTATACGCGTATTCAATGCAATTTTATCTAAATTAGTATTGTAATTTAATCTGTAAGAATAGTAATCGTAATCATTTGCGTTAGGGATGTTTTCTTTTTGTAAAGCACCTGTGTTAAACCAAATACTTGCATCAAACAAATGATGATGTTTCAAGTATCCTCCAGTCAGGTTTAATCCTACCTTCATACCATCATAATTGTTCCACCATACATCAGGACGATATTTTATCTCATAATTTTTCCAATCAGAGTACTGATATAATTTATGATCAAAACTAAATGTCGTATTGCAAGTAGAATTATTATCTGGCATGTAAGCATCAGCTAGTCGGTTTGTTGGGTCAATAATTACTTCTGCAATTCCTGAAGGGATATCCAAAGTAGTAGTGTATGTTGGATAGATTAAATCCCATCCGTGCCATTTGTCTAATACAGTAGCATTAGTTTCTTTTACGAACCAGTTATTAGGAATATGAAAATCGTACGACTTTCCATCTTTTGCAATTACGCTAAAGTCAATTGGCATTTGCATTCTTGATTTTCTTTCAAAAGTTACTGTGTTCCCTTTTGATTTTACTGAAAAGTCAATTCTTTTTTGAGTGTCTAACCATTGGTC
Source organism: Cryomorphaceae bacterium (assembly GCA_949511925.1). Classification (GTDB taxonomy): domain Bacteria; phylum Bacteroidota; class Bacteroidia; order Flavobacteriales; family BACL11; genus UWMA-0277. The sequence goes on from CATEYX010000187.1 coordinate 7,106, forward strand.
AAAAAACCAGTTCAAATCTACTTTCGTATATTGAATAATTGCATCTCTGAAATCTTCATTATAAGGATGAGCAATTTTCCATGTTGCAAAATAATGTTTCATTGCATTAAGGAACAATTCATCACCTAGTACATATTGTAAATTGTACAACATTGATGCTGTTTTGTAATATACATGTCGATAACCACCACCATGTCGCAAAGCACCATTAAACCCATCAGAATGAGTAGAAATCACTGGGTCATTAAATTTTGTAGCGTCTTTAATGTAAGCATAATATACTCTGCTATCAATTGCTAAAGTTGGCTTATCAAATCTTATTTTATATTGGTCAGTAGGTTTATCTTCTACTAGGTATTCTCCATCTATTTTGATAAGTGCCCAAGCGGTTAGAAATTGCGTAAATCCTTCATCTAAAAGTGCACGATACGTTTCATTATTTCCTACTTGACCGAAAAACCAGTTATGTCCAATTTCATGTGCCAATAACCCTCTATATCCTGGGTCCATACCACCATCTAAGGTAAGCATTGGATACTCCATTCCATCACGAGCATCAGCTACAATCATTTTATGGTATGTGTATCTTCCAAAATCTTCAGAGAAAACTTCAATACATTTTGCAGCATATTCAGCAGCATTTTGCCATTTGCTTGCGTGTGGTTCTTGTACTAATGAATAACACACTTTGTCCTGCCACCAAGCTTCACCAATACGGTAGTTAGGGTCGGCAGTAAAGGCAAAATCATGTACATTTTCAGCATGAAAATTCCAAGTTTTTCTTTCACCCTTCTCGTATTCAGTAATTACTGAAGGTGACGAATTCCAAGGCTTATCAGCAAAGTTAGTTATGTTCAATTTCTCTCTTAATTCCTTTGGTAACATTTCATCTCTATTCAAAAGGAAACCTGTTGCATCAACAACCATATCAGCTGAAAAAGTTAAGGATACATCAAAAGCTCCAAAATCACCATAGAATTCTTTTCCTAAGTGTTGGTCAGTCGTCCATCCGAACTTAGCGTCATATACACATGCTCTTGGGTACCAGTGCACACCATCATAGTGTTTGTACCCCCAAGAATTAAATGTTTTCATTCTTCTTCTAACTCCTCCATTGTCAAAGTGAGTACGGAAGTTCATGTCAAAAGTAATAGAAGTATTAGGGGCTAAAGTTGAAGGTAAATATACTTTTAGTATAGTGTTGTCCAATTCCATTTTAACAGCTGTACCGTTTATTGTCATCTTATCAATAATTGTTCCTAATTTTTGCGATTCATACTTACCATAAGAAGGTTTATTGTTGTTTTTATTTTTTAACTCATCAAGGTAAGAATCTGGTTGAAAAGCATTTTGATACAAGTGAAAGTAAACAAAATCTAAATCATCAGGAGAATTATTGGTGTAGGTTAACTGTTCAGTTCCTTCAATGATATCTGTTACTTCATCAATATTTACATCAATTTTATAATATACATCTTGCTGCCAATATGCTTTATTTGGCATCTTGTTTTTCCAGTAATTAGGGTTATCAGCATTCTGATAAGTATTTGGTGAAGCTAAAGGATTGTATTTTTCCTGTGCAAATGATAATGTGCTAACAAAAAGTGTAGCTACTAATAAAAGGTTTTTCATAGTTAATCTTTAAACTGTGCAAATTTACAATTCCTATTTGGAAAACTGCCTATTTTCTTTTGCATTAGATATGCTAGCATTTAGTTCAAATCCTGTGAGTAGGATAATGGAATTAAAGTACATCCAGATAAGGATAATCATAAGTGTACCAATGGATCCATACACCTTATTGTATTGTGCAAAATGATTGATATAATAATTAAAACCAATAGATGTAATGATTATTCCTAACGTAGCAAGTATGGATCCAGCAGTAAAGAATTTCCATTTCCTTGTGGTGGCTGGTCCAAAATGAAAAAGAATTGCAATACCAGAAAATAACATAGTGAGCAACACAAACCATTTCCCATACAGAATTAAATCAGCAGAAAATTTACTAATAATTTTAAAATCAGTAAGGTAATTGACAGCCACCTTTCCAAAGATGATAAGCCCTATAGCAATAATTAATAGTAAAGCAAGAAAAAAAGTTAGGGTTAGAGAAAGTGCTTTTTCTTTTAATAAAGATCGGTATTCATTTATATGATAAGAGTAATTAAAAGCCTCAATTAATGAACTCATACCATTTGCAGAAAAATATAGTGCCAAGATAAAACCAATGGAAAGTAGCCCTCCTCTTGGGTTGTTTATTATATCGTCAAGGGTGTTAAAAGTAATTTCATTTGTTGATGGCGGTAATACAACCGATAAAACTTCCATGAGTGTTTCTTGCAACCCAGCAATTGGAATGTAGGGGATAAGCGTAAAAAAAACAATTATGGATGGGAAAAAGGCTAAGAAAAAATTGAATGCTAAAGAAGAGGCTCTAGTAGTAATAGCACCTTCAATCAATCCTTTCCAAAAGAAAATAGTCACATCATAAATACTAAGCCCAGCAAAACCTAGAGGCTTTATTTTTTTGGCAATATTTAGGATGAATTGTATCATTTAAATCGCCTTCAAGCTCAAATCAAAATTAAGTACTGAATGTGTTAATGCACCTACTGAAATAAAATCTACACCACATTTTGCATATTCAGCAATTGTTTCTTCTGTTATGCCGCCACTGGATTCACTTTGACATTGGCTGCCAATAATTGCAACTGCTTGTTTGGTTGTTTTATAGTCAAAATTATCAAGTAGAATTCGTTTTACCCCCCCCTGTGAAAGTATTTCGTTTACTTCTGTTAAGCCTCTTGCTTCTACAATTATATCAAGGTTTTTATTGTTTTCAGCAAGATAGGTTTTTGTTTTTTGTATTGCATTTTCAATTCCTCCTGCAAAATCAATATGATTATCTTTTATCATAATCATATCATAAAGACCAAACCTATGATTTTCGCCACCACCAATTTTAACAGCCCATTTTTCAATATTTCGGTTAAGGGGAGTAGTTTTTCGGGTATCTAATAATTTACAATTATTTCCTGAAATTAAAGTATTTAGGTAAGCTGTTTTACTAGCAATAGCACTCATGTGTTGCATGCAATTCAGTGCTAAGCGTTCGCCAGTTAAAATAGAGATAGAACTTCCTTTTACAATAAATGCAATATCACCAAATTTAACTTTATCACCATCCTGTAGGAATTGTTCTATTTCCAAAGAAGAATCAACCTCATTGAAAATCATTTTGGCTAATTCAACCCCTGCAATTATACCATCATCCTTAACCAGTAAATGGGCTTGGCTAGTTGCATTGGATGGAATACTAGCTAATGAGGTATGGTCGCCATCACCAACATCCTCAATAAGTGCATTTTGTATAAATTTTTTCAGGTCTTTCTCTGTCATACAATCAAAATTATTAATATTGCCAAAAATACAAAAAATGAAGATTGTATTACTCACTATAGGAAAGACATCAGAAAAGTATTTGATTGAAGGAATTGCTCAATATAAAAAACGCTTGAAGCATTACACGCAATTTGAAATGTTAGAAATTTTAAATATTAAAAATGCTAAGAATTTTTCTAATGCTGAACTGATGAAAAAAGAAGGAGAATTAATATTAAAACAATTACAAAGCTCTGACCATTTAGTACTGTTGGATGATAAAGGAAAAGATTTTAGTTCACCTAAATTTGCTGAAAAGTTACAAAGCTGGATGCTTAGTGGGAAAAAGCGCTTGGTATTTGTTGTTGGAGGGGCTTATGGCTTTTCTGAAGATATATATGCTAGAGGAAATGAAAAAATATCTTTATCAAAAATGACTTTTTCGCATCAAATGGTGCGTCTGTTTTTTGTAGAACAAATATATAGAGGATATACAATCCTTAATAATGAACCTTATCATCATCAATAAATGAAACTAGTATTTGCTACCAATAACCCTAATAAATTATCTGAATTACAAGCTTTAGTTCCTGATGGGATACAAGTCTTGAGCTTGAAAGATATTAATTGTAATGAAGAATTACCTGAAACAAATCCTACTTTAGAAGAGAATGCTTTGCAAAAAGCACAATATGTGTATCAGAATTATGGGTTTAATTGTTTTGCAGATGATACAGGCTTAGAAATTGAGGCTTTAGATGGAGCACCAGGGGTTTTTTCTGCCAGATATGCAGGCACAGAATGCAAAGCAAAGGATAATATGCAAATGGTACTGAAAAAATTAGAAAATGAGGAAAATAGAAATGCAAAATTTCGAACGGTAATTGCATTGATTGTAGATGGAGAAGAAAATCTTTTTGAAGGAGAATGTAAGGGGAAAATTACAAAAAATAAAAGTGGGGTAGAGGGTTTTGGTTATGACCCAATTTTCACTCCTGAAGGATGTGAAATTACTTTTGCTGAAATGTCTAAACCAGAAAAAGGGGCAATAAGCCATAGAGGAAGAGCTGTTGAGAAATTAGTTGGTTTTTTGCGCGTATAATAAACTCTCTGTGTTATACCGATATATTTAGTGCGTACGGGGCTGAACATGCTCGTGCTCTTCTACATGTTTATGTTGTTCATTATGTAATTCTTCAGCTTCTATATAATTGGTATGTTGATGTGAGTGGTTAGTAATATAGCCATGCAATTGGAAAATAAATAAAAATGTACCAGCAATAACTAATGCCCAATTAGAGAATTTGGCTATTCTGTCAAACAGCTTTGCTTTAATCATTTTGGTAATTAGGAAAACAAGTATTAAAACTGCAATTTGTCCAAATTCCACACCTACATTAAAGGATAGGATTTGCAATACAGATAAAGTAACTCCTGTAGCAACAGCTACTTCTTGTAGTTTTGTTGATAGGCCAAATCCGTGAATCAATCCAAAAATAAATACCATTAAAACTAAATTCGGAGCTTGAGTAGAAAAATACTTTTTAAACCCATCCAAATTCTCAAAGCCTTTATAGATAACACTAAATGCAATTACTGCATCCACTAAATAAGGATTTGCAGTAATGCCATATAAAGTAGCAAAAATTAGGGTGATACAATGTGCAATTGTAAAGGCGGTTATGAACTTGAAAATATCAAAGTAATTGGAAAGGAAAAATACAATTCCAATTAGGAATAATATATGGTCATATCCTGTAAGCATATGGGTTGCCCCAAAATAAATATAATCAAATGCTGAGGCATCAGCCATGGCCTTAATTGTTGATTCAGGTACACCATGTGCCAAACCAATAAAAGGGATACATATTGATAGGAATAGTAATATTTTTTTCATTAATAACTACAGATTAGCCTCTAATAATTCTCTAATTTCATCAGAGGAAGGTCTTGGTGCATTAGTTGAAACTACATTTCCTTCAGCATCAAAAAGCATAAACCTTGGAATACCAAAAATGGCATAATCTTTAGTTATTTTACTCCAGCCATCAGCCCATAATTGCACTCCTCCTAATTCTTTGTCAGCTACCATCTTCTCCCAAGCTTCTTTGTCGGTATCTACCGAAACGCTCATAAAAGTAATGTCTTTTCCATGATAATCTGCTTCCAATTTTTGTAAAGAAGGGATCTCTGCCTTACAGGGTCCGCACCACGTAGCCCATACATCAACATACACTAAGTTTCCTTTAAAACTAGTAAGTGAGAATTCATTCCCATCTGTATCAGGGTAATTAAAATCTATTGCTGGCTCACCTTCTTTTGGCATATTGTCAACTGCAGTTTTTCTTTCCAGCCAACTGTCAGTTGTTTTTGTGATTCTTTCTTTAGCGGTTACTATAAATTCCGCATCAGTTACATTATTTAATGATGCTTGAAAGGCTGCAGCATATTGTTCTGCCATGTTATTGAAATCTATGCTATTTAGTGAATCAATAGCAGCATAGAAATTAAAATCTCTAGCTATGTTTCTTGTTTCCCACATATAAGTTCTTGCGTCTTCTGAGTACTCAGCTAACTTTTCTTGTCTTCCAATAAAATAGGAAATATCTTTATCAATACTAGCAATTTCACTATTAATAAATGTACTATCAGTGATATCACCAAACTCATTAATAACTTCTATTTTAAAATTATCCAGAATAGCTTTATATGCTTCACCGTTACTCATATAATACACTTTACCAAAGAAATCGTTTCCTTCTTCTAAAAGGTATTTTTTTGCTAGATAAGAAGAAGAAGAACTTCCTTTATATTCAATAGTTTCATCAAACTCTTCTGTATCAATGCTAAGTTTTATTTCATCTCCTGGATGTACATACATTGCTGTAGTTTCGACTCCATGTCCAAAGTTCAAATAAGTAGCAGAATCTAAATTAAAAGAAATAGCAAAAGTTCCATCTTCATTTGCATTAGTGGAGTAAGTAGTGTCTTGATTGCTAAAAGTCACTAATTCTGCTTTCGGATTGGTAATTTCCCCTGTTATTGTTACTTGATTTGGGTCTGTTTCTGTGTTCATCACTAAATAGATTCCTGCTACTATTATTAGAACGGTAGTTAAAATTTGTTTTGGTTTCATTTTTTTATAATTTTAAAGGTCAATTTCTTTGGGTACAAATTTCTTCACATCACCACCGTTTTTTATAATATCACGAATAATGGATGATGAAATATGAGACAATTCAGGTGGGGTTATGATAAAGATAGTTTCAATACTCGTATTAAGTTCTTTATTCATTTGAGCAATGTTCTTTTCAAACTTAAAGTCGTGTGAATCCCTAAGTCCTCTTAGGATATAATTGGCTTTTTCTTTTTTACAGAAATCTACTGTTAAACCCTCATATCGTTTTACTTCAATTTTAGGATTTTTTCCGTAAACAGCTGTTATCCATTCCAAGCGTTCTTCAATAGAAAAATATTGATTCTTTTCTGAGTTTATTCCAATAGCGATAACTATTTTATCGAATAAAGGTAGTGCCCTGTCCACTATTGATTGATGCCCAGCTGAAAAGGGAGCAAAGGAACCAGGAAATATTGCGATTTTTGACATACTCAAAAGTAGTAAAAAAAACTAGCTTGCGCTAAGTGTATGAAATTTTGATCTAAACTTATTATTTTCAATACTAAAGGAGTGGGGTGTATTTAGTTTATTGCCTTTCTATTTAAAACGAGAAAATGCTAAACTGTAAAGTGCCGTATTTTCTTAATTCAATATTATCGCCTTCAAATTGGGTTTCTTTATCGTGTTCAATAATAAGTAGTCCGCCTTTCTTTACTAGTTTATTTTCAAAAATTAAGTTTTTTAATTCTTGGTAACTATCATAATCATAAGGTGGGTCAGCAAAAATAAAATCGAATTCTTGTTTGCAATTTTTAAGGTATTTAAGGCAGTCGGACTTAATGGTTGCGATATTGAAGCCTAAGTTATTGGCGGTTTCTTCAATGTAGTTTATGCAATTATAATTATTGTCGACTGCTAATATCTTATCACTACCTCTTGAGGCAAATTCGTATGCTATGTTTCCTGTTCCTGAAAACAAGTCTAGCACGTTTTTTTCTTCAAAGTAATACCTGTTTTGAATAATATTAAATAATGATTCTTTTGCTCTGTCGGTAGTTGGACGTACAGGTAATGTGCTGGGTGCCATTAACCTTCTTCCTTTATGTGTTCCTGAGATTATACGCATAGTATCTGTGTAAATAAACCGAAATATTTATGATCGGCTAAAGGGTTGAATTCAGTTGGAAAAGTAAACTGATGAGGTCTTTTTCCTAACTTTATATTTCTAATGTATTTGTACATTAAACTAAAAGATTCATCAGTATCTTCAATAGTACCAAATACAGTTACTTCAATACTGTCTGGGGAAAGCTTTAGTTGTTCAAAACTGAAAAGCACATAGTATAATAAATCTTCTTTGCTAGTATATTTAAATGAGTTATTAAATATTAGTTTATCACCGTCAAAGATAGTAATACCTACTTTTTGTTCGTTCAAATATAGGTATGCTTTTTTCTTTTCAGTATTTAACTGACTGTACTGTTGTATAAGTATGCTTTCCTGAGATTTGTATTTTGCCTTTGGAAAAAAGTTGCTTACTATAGTTAAAATACTTTCTGGAACTGAATAGATAAGGTGAGCCTTTTGCGAAACTATATTGTCAGCTAATACAGTGCCGTTAACTTTAGTGTTAAAAGCTAATAGGGTTTCGGCTTCCTCTTTTTTATAAAGTTTACTAGGTACTAAGGTGCTAGGGAAATTGACAAATGCTACTGACTGTGAGGAAAACTCAGCTTTTAAGATAGCGTCATTATTAATGATTTCAGTAATCTCTGTTGCTGTATTGTCTTTGGAAGCTAGTGGGTACTTTTTTGCATAATCGTAAGTAAAAGTAGTTGTGTTTAATAAACAATACGAAAAATGGTGAATCCCTAATTGTATGGACAGATGATATCTGCTGGCTAAGCCAATGTTAAAATTTTCTGTTTGTATATGAATTGGATTATTCTCCCCAGTTTCCATTTAAAGAAGCTTCATCCATTGATCCTACTTTTAGTAAGTTACCTAATTCAAAACTTTTATTTTCAGCATCAAGTCCTGTAAAAACAGCACCGTAAGTTGTTGAAATTTCAAATACTTGTACCACTACCTTTCCTTTTTCAACCATACCAGCATCTACTGAATAATTTTTGTTAGAATGTGGTACATTAGTTAATGCTGATAAATCCAAAGGAAAGTTTTCATTCCTACTCGTTAGGTATGCATCATCAAACACAGTTTCTTTAGCCAATACATAGGCTGTGTCACGGCTAATTATTCCAAGTTCTAATGCTTGTGCATCAGTTAAAGTGTCAGGAGTTTCTCCTATTGCTTTAACAATAGCCATAGAATCGTTTTCTAAGAAATCAATTAAAGATTCAAAGTTATTTGAATAAGTGTTGTTTACTTTTTTGTAAGCAATTTGTACTTGTCTCAAATCTTTTAGTTTTTGTACATTTTCCGCTATTCTTACTTTGGCTACTTGCTGAAATTCTACTTCACTATTTATGCTGTTATATACAAAGTAAGCGAGTATAATATTTAAAGGAATAAGTATAAGTGCAATCTGTTTTGCTTTCATAGTAATTATTTTTGTGATGCAAATTTACAATTTTTGCTGATATAACTATAAAATGTTTTTTCTTTGTAAAAA
>CATEYX010000188.1 GCA_949511925.1 Cryomorphaceae bacterium
GCAATTGTTATCTTTGTAATTAAAATTGTACAACAAAACTAAGCAATGCTAACCAGAAAAACGATTGGCTTTCTAATAAAAATTGGAATTGTGGCTTTAGCCCTTTTCTTCTTGTATCAACAACTTAACGTAAAAAGTGGGGTTGATACGCATAGTACAGACGACATAATTACTATACTAAAAGGTAATTATATTATTGTTATTGTAGTTGTTTTTATGATGCTGTTAAATTGGTTTTTGGAGGCATTAAAATGGCGTTTCTTAATTGCTAAGATTGAAAAAGTATCAGTTAAGCGTTCACTTAGGGCAATATTTTCCGGAATTACTGTTTCAGCTTTTACTCCTAACAGGGTGGGTGAATATGGAGGTAGAGTTTTCTGCTTAGTGAAGGCGGATAGAATTCAAGCTGTTCTCATTACGGTAATTGGTTCTATGGCGCAACTATTGACGACTATTATTTTTGGTTCTATTGGATTGTTGTACTTACCTAGCTACCAATCTCATTTCTCTCTATTTTTCGATAAAGTTAGTTTTGCTTATCCTGTTTTTGCCTTTATTCTTATTTTGTTAAATGTATTGTTGGTTTTATTATTCTTGAATGTTTCAGTTCTTACTAATGTGTTAAGAAAGATTTCATTTTTAAAGAAATTTGAAAAATATAGTGGCGTGTTTTCTTTTTACTCTTTTGAGGAATTGTTAAAAGTTCTTGGTTATTCTGTAGCAAGATATGCAGTATTTACTACTCAGTTTTTTATCCTATTACAATTATTTGATGTGCAAATACTATATGCTGATGCCATTATACTTATCATGTCTATGTTATTTGTTATCTCAGTAATTCCTACTATTGCAATTACTGAAATTGGGGTTAGAGGTTCAGTCGCTCTATTTCTTTTTGGCTTAGTTTCAGCCAATACAGTCGGTATTTTTTCGGCTACATTTGTCCTTTGGGTAATTAACTTATTAATTCCATCTCTTATTGGTGTTTTTTTTATTTTCACTCTTAAATTCTTTAGGAAATAATGCAGATAATTGTGCTGTTTATTTTATTTCTATATTTGTTACTTATCCTAAAATATTGGGTAGGTTGGACAAAAAATAAAGCTACTGGAGTTAGTCATTTCCTGCCTAAAGTATCTGTTATTATTGCAATGCGGAATGAGCAGGAAAAAGTTCTTCATTTGCTTTCGGAACTTAGTAAACAAGTTTATCCTATTGATAAGTTGGAGTTTATTTTGGTAAATGATCATTCAACTGATTCTACTTTAGAATTATTAGTGGATTCATCAATTGATAACTTGAGAATTGTAAATATGCCAGAAGGTATTTTTGGCAAAAAAAGTGCTATTGCTTTTGCAATGAAAGAGGCTTCAGGTGAAATTATTTTAGCTTCTGATGCGGATTGTAGTTTTTCACCTCTTTGGGTACATACTATGGTTGCTTATTTTGCTAATAAAAATATAAAGTTTGTTTCTGGTCCTGTTTCCTATCATAAACAAAAAGGTGTTTTCTTAGGATTACAAACTTTAGAATTTATTTCCTTAATTGGGAGTGGGGCTGGGGCTATTGGTGTTAAAAATTCAATTTTTTGTAATGGAGCCAATATGGCCTATCGAAAAGATGATTTTTTGGAATTGAATAATTTTGAAAATGATAATGCAGAAAGTGGTGATGATGTTTTCCTTTTGCATAGCGTAAAAGAAAAATACAAGGATGCTATAGCATTTGCGAAAGATGAAAATGCTATTGTTCTTACAGATGCTGTACGATCTGCTAAAGGTTTTATTAACCAAAGAAAAAGATGGACAGCAAAGACTAGTGGGTACAAGGATTTCGCAAGTATATATGCTTCATTTTTGGTGTTGTTTACCAATCTTTCTTTAGTGTTGTTATTTGTAGGGTATCTTTATTCAGGTGCTTATTTTCAGTTATTCTTGTTGTTTTATGCATTAAAATTTGCGGTTGATTTTTTACTATTATTTCCTGTGCTTTCATTTTTTAAACGTATGGATTTAGTAAAGTGGATATTTCCCTTCGAATTATTCTATGCTTTTTATATTGTTTTAATTGTTGTTTTATCATTTACAAAATCCTTTGAATGGAAAGGTAGAATACACAATAAATAGATGAAATCTAACTCATTAAATATCTTGGCGTGGAAAAAATTAAGAAAAGATAAATTATCATTTTCAGCTTTATTCTTCATTTTTTCATGTGTGTTGTTAGGAATTTTTGCGGTTGTTTTGAGCCCTGATAGTAGCCCAATGGCAAATGAAATGCATATTGAATTAGCCACTCAGAAACCATTTACTAAAATCCTTTTTTTAGAAATTCCTAAACAAGATATAAAAAAAGTTTCTTTTATGGAAGGTCTATTTATTGGAAAGCCTTCTGCAGTAAACAGAATTCCAATAGATAAATATACTGATATTAATAATGGAGTTATCTACTTTCCTTATCAATCTGAATTTAATCAAACCTTTATAGGAAATTATAAAATAAATAGTCAAATCTTTTATTTTGGGACAGATAAATACGGAAGAGATTTATTGAGTCGAATACTATATGGAATTCGTATTTCTTTATCAGTTGGTTTTATTGCCGTATTTCTCTCTTTATTCATTGGCATTACTTTAGGATTAATTGCAGGTTATTTCAGAGGAAAAACTGATGATATAATTATGTGGTTTGTTAATGTCATTTGGTCTATCCCTACCTTACTCATGGTAATTGCTATTACTTTAGCATTAGGAAAAGGTTTTTGGCAAGTATTTGTAGCGGTTGGTCTTACCATGTGGGTGGAGGTTGCTCGTATCGTTAGAGGGCAAGTATTATCCATTAGAGAATTAGAATATGTAGAGGCTGGAAAGGCATTAGCATACAAACCATTTAGAATAATTTTCAAACATATTTTGCCGAATGTTATTGGACCGGTTATTGTAATTTCGGCAGCTAATTTTGCTGCTGCAATTTTAATAGAAGCGGGGCTTTCCTTTTTAGGAATTGGTGCGCAACCCCCAATCCCAAGTTGGGGTGGGATGATAAAAGATCATTATAGCTACATTATTATAGATAAAGCGTATTTGGCTATTATTCCAGGTATGGCAATTATGAGTTTGGTATTGGCTTTTATGTTATTAGGAAATGGGTTGCGAGATGCATTTGATGTTAAAAATTAAAATATAAAATTATGGAATTGATATTTTCGGCACTCATAATTTTTTCTCTTAGACTAGCTGACCAGAGTTTGGGAACTATGAGATCTTTATTGGTGGCAAAGAATAAACCAATTTATGCAGCTCTTATTGGTTTAGTTGAATCAGCAATTTGGATAGTAGCTATTTCACAAGTTATAAAGGATATTGATGATCCTGTACTTATTGCTGCTTATGCAGCTGGTTTTGCAGCTGGAACTATTTTGGGTTCTTATATTGAACGCATAGTTGGTGTAGGAAATATTGTGGTCCGCGTTTTTGCTCCGGCTAATTCTCCTTCAGTAGCTGAAGCGCTTAGAGAAAATGGATATGGTGTTACTGTAATTAATGGGGAAGGAAAAGATGGTCCTGTAAAAATCTATTGGTGTGTGATTCCTAGAAGAAAATTGAAATCTGTTCTAAAGATGATAGAAGAGATTAATCCTAAAGCATACATTACTACAGATATGACGAGTCCTACTTCTTTAAAGAAATAAATTTCCTTTAAATAAAAAAGCCTCCTCAATTTTGAGAAGGCTCTTGATTTTATAATTCATAATGCTAAAAATAGTACTAATTAGTAAATGATATTTCTAGAATGGTAAATCATCATCTTCTGATGCAGGTGCGTTAAATGCAGGTGCTGCATCCATTTCTGGGCTTCCAGCTCCTTGGCTTTCAATTCTCCAAGCGTCAATGTTATGAAAATATTTTCCGTTATATTCTCTTGATGATAAGTTAAAGGAAACCTCTACTTGGTCTCCTTCATTATGATGATTTAACATTTCAATTTTATCTTCTCCAAATAATTGAAAACAAACTTCAGGGTTATATTGCGCGCCAGTATCTATAAGGAAAGATTGTTTTTTCCATTCTTTTCCTGCTTTTGATGTTCCGCTTTCTACACTTAGCTTTCTACTTAATTTTCCTTTTACTGATAAACTCATCTTATATTTTTTTAAATTAGTAGTACAAAATTAAATAAAAAAAGGGCTAAAAAATCTTTAAAGCTCCTTTTGTGTGTAAATGTTAAAAAATAATATCTTTGCCGTCCTTTATTGCGGGTGTGGCGGAATTGGTAGACGCGCTAGACTTAGGATCTAGTGCCGCAAGGTGTGAGAGTTCGAGTCTCTCCACCCGTACAAGAAAAGTGGAATTCTATTTTAATATTAGAATTTCACTTTTTTAGTTTTATAAGATTAATAGATACTATTTAAATTAGAACATTATGTTTTGTTAATAATTGATATTCTTTAACAGCTTTTATATTTCTCAAACATCAAATAATCTCTTTCTTTTTATATGTACCCTTGTTTCATAATCAGATAAATAAGTGTATTTTCGCAGCCCTTTTTAAAAATAAATAAAAGATGAAACTTACACAAAGCAAAGCAAAAGATTTAATGGCAACTATTACTGTTGAAGTAGCAGCAGCAGATTATACTGAAAAAGTTGACAAAGTATTAAAGGATTACCGTAAAACGGCTGATGTTCCAGGATTCAGAAAAGGAAAAACACCAATGGGAATCATTAATAAAAAATACAGAACTTCTGTTATTGTGGAAGAGGTGAATAAATTACTTCAAGATGAATTATACAAACATATTTCTGCTGAAAAAGTAAGAGTTTTAGGATCCCCTATGCCAATTGACGAAACGCCTATTGATTGGGAAAATAATGAAGATTTTACTTTTCAATATGAGGTAGGTTTAGCACCAGATTTTGATGTAAAAATTACAGCTAAAGATAAGTTAAACTATTATAAAATTAAAGCAGATACTAAATTAGTAGACGGATATTGTACTGATATTGCTAAGCGTTATGGTAAAATGAGTAATCCTGAGGTTTCTGTTGAAGGAGATTTGATTTTTTGTGCAATCGCTCAATTAGATGTTGATGGAAATGTAATGTCAAATGGAATTTCAAATGATGCAACTGTTGCTATGGAATACATTGCTGATGCAAAAATTAAAGAACAGTTTGTTGGTGTTAAAAAGGATGATGTACTTAAAGTAAATGTGATGAAAGCTTTTACTAATCATTCTGATTTAGGGTCAATGTTAAATGTTTCTCATGATGCGTTACATAATTTGACTTCAGAAGAATTTCAGTTTACAGTTAAGAACATCAATCAATTAGCTCCAGCTGAATTAACTAGTGAGTTATTTGATAAAGTGTATGGTGAAGGAACAGTAAAAGATGTAAAAGAATTTAAAGCTAAAGTGCAAGAGGAAGCAGAAGGGCAGTTTGTTGGGGAAAGTGATAGAATGCTTAAGAATGATATTGTAACTTATTTTATTGAAAAATTAAAATTACAAATGCCAGATGATTTCTTGAAAAGATGGTTGGTTCAAACTTCTGAACAACCAATTACTATGGAAATGCTAGCAACTGAATACGATATGTATGCTAAAAGCTTACAATGGCAATTAATTGAAAACAAAATCTTAGAAAATTATGAGGTTAAAGTTACTCAAGATGATGTTTTGAATCAAACTAAAAAGCTAATTGGTTCGCAAATGAAACAATATGGTCAGCCTGAAGGTGATGATGCACAATTGACTGATATTGCAACCAACATCCTTAAAAATGAGGAGGAAAGAAAAAAAATATACGATCAGATTTTTGATGAAAGAACTTTAGTTGTTTATAAAGAAAATTTCAAATTAACTGAAAAGAACGTTACTTATGATGAATTTGTTAAATTAGCATCAGGAAAATAATATAAAAACTACAATCATGGATTACGGAAAGGAATTTGAAAAATACGCAACAAAACATAAAGGGATAAGTAGCTTACATCTTCATGAGTTTAGTTCAATGCATGGTAATTATATTTCGCCAACTATTATTGAAGAGAGGCAAATGAATGTTGCTAGTATGGATGTTTTTTCTCGTTTGATGATGGATAGGATTATCTTTCTAGGTGTCCCTATTAACGATTATGTTGCTAATGTTATTCAGGCGCAATTATTATTTTTAGAATCAGTAGATGCTAAAAAGGACATCTTAATTTATTTGAATTCTCCAGGAGGTGGCGTATATGCTGGTCTTGGTATTTATGATACTATTCAGTATATTAATCCTGATGTTTCTACGATTTGTACAGGTATGGCTGCTTCAATGGGAGCGGTATTATTATGTGCTGGTGCAGCAGGAAAAAGAACTGCACTTAAGCATTCAAGGGTAATGATACACCAGCCTTTAGGAGGCGCTCAAGGGCAAGCTTCTGATATTGAAATTACGGCCAACGAAATAAAAAAGTTAAAGAATGAGCTTTATGAAATTATTGCTGACCATTCAGGACAAGATTTTGATAAAGTTTGGAAAGATAGTGATAGAGATTACTGGATGACTGCTGAAGAGGCTAAGGCATACGGTATGATTGATGAGGTGCTTGAAAGAAAAAAATAATGTCAGAAAACGATAAAGTATTATGTTCCTTTTGTGGTAAGGATAAGCAAGATACCAATATCTTAATTGCAGGTACTTCTGCTCATATTTGTGATTTGTGTATTGAACAAGCTCATGAAATTGTAAAAGAAGATGCAACTGATGAAGTCTTCATTGCAAATGATTTTACCCTTTTAAAACCTAAGGAAATAAAAGCTCATCTGGATGATTTTGTAATAGGGCAAGATGATGCTAAAAAGGTAATGTCAGTTGCCGTTTACAATCATTACAAAAGAATTTTACAACCAGATACTATTGACGAAGATATTGAAATTGAGAAATCAAATATCATTATGGTTGGGCGTACAGGTACTGGAAAAACCTTAATTGCTCGTTCTATTGCCAAATTATTAAAGGTTCCATTTTGTATTGCTGATGCGACTGTACTTACTGAGGCAGGTTATGTTGGTGAGGATGTAGAAAGTATTCTAACAAGATTACTACAGGCTGCTGATTATGATGTTGAAAAGGCCAAAAGAGGAATTGTTTTTATTGATGAAATTGATAAAGTTGCGCGTAAAAGCGATAATCCATCTATTACCCGTGATGTAAGTGGGGAAGGGGTGCAACAAGCTATGCTAAAACTATTAGAAGGTACAATAGTAAATGTTCCGCCACAAGGAGGGCGTAAGCACCCTGATCAAAAAATGATTGCATTAGACACTAAAGATATTCTATTTATTAGTGGAGGCGCTTTTGATGGTATAGAACAACATATTGCTAGTAGAATGAATACTCGTTCTATCGGATTTAAGTCAGCAAGAGAAGGAGCAATTGATAAAGAAAATTTACTACAATATATAGCCCCTCAGGATTTAAAATCATTTGGATTAATTCCTGAATTAATTGGTAGAATGCCTGTAGTTACACATCTTAATCCTTTGGACAGAGCAGCTTTGAAACTAATTTTAACTGAGCCTAAAAACGCATTAACCAAACAATATCAAAAGTTATTTGATATGGATGGAATTAGTTTAACTTTTGATAAAAAAGCAATTGATATTATTGTGGATAAAGCAATGGAGTTTAAACTAGGAGCTAGAGGATTGCGTTCAATTTGTGAAACAATTATGTTAGATGCTATGTTTGAGTTTCCTTCTGATGAAAGTAAGAAAGAACTGAAAATTACAACTACTTATGTCAAGGCACAGCTTACGAAACACTCATTCACGAAATTAAAAGTAGCTTAGTTTACCACTATTGGATAGTTTGTTCCGTTAATTGTAATATCAAAATTACAATCACATAATGAATCGCCATAATTTATAATTCTATCAGAATAGCCATTAGGCGATATTTTTGCAGTACCACTTTTTATTACGCAAGAAGGCAAACAACCTAAGTCAATGTTTAAAGTATCTGTAATTTCCATACTAAAACTATTATTGTTTATTCCAGTCCCACTTGCTGACCCTATAATTTTATATGTGTCATCAGTTACATTTCCGTAAGTAGCTATACCGCTTACCCATTCTCTTGTTCTGTTTGATGACCAGTTGATTATTCCATTATTGGTAACAATACTAGCATTGTTTACTGCAATAGTAAACCACATATTACCATTGCCATTTCTTCCTTGATTAGTTACGATTCTTTCTCCTTGAATTAAATTATTATTTACATAATAATTATCAAAAGTAGTAGTTATTACTGATAAGGAATCACGATATTTTCCGTTATAAGTAATAATAATCTTTCCTTTTCTAAGTTTTCCATTCTGCAAACAATTATTAGTCCCAAAATTGATAATAAGGGTGTCAACATCTAATGGATTATTATTTATTAAATTATAGGAAGCACATGATTTGTTAACTGCATTTGCTATAAATCCTTCTTCTACAATCCTGCCGACATCATTAAAAGTTTGCTCGGCAAACAGATGGTCTTGTGTTGCTTGTGTACTTGTTAAATCAGGATTATTAATTACATCCTCATCTTTACAAGCGTAAAGTAAAACTGCAATCGAGCATAGGGCTAAAAAAGTCTTTTTCATCAGAATATTTTTTTTGGTAAATTTAGTTAATTTTCTCAAAAGTCAAAAAGCTGTAATCATGGGCATGCTTTTCATCTGATTTACAATCTATTCTTTCAACTTCTTTCCAGTCGTTTCCTAATTCAGGAAAAAATGTATCTCCATCAAAAGGATGATTAATTTTAGTTAGGTATATTTTATCTACTAAGTTTGCTTCAATGGCTAGTTTGTAAATTTGTCCCCCTCCAATTATAAAGGGCTCAGTGTCTCCATTTTTTTTGGCAATCTCCAAGGCAGCTTCAACTGAATTCACTACAATTGAACCTTCTACTTTATATCCTGATTGGCGTGTAATTACAATATTAGTTCTATCAGCAAGTGGACGATATTTATGCGGAATAGACTCAAAGTTTTTTCGCCCCATTATTACATGATGACCTAAAGTAGTTTCTTTGAAAAAACGCATATCTTTTGGTAAATGCCAGATTAGGTCATTATCTTTTCCAATCACTCCATTTTCAGCTACTGCAACTATTAAGGAAACTCCCATTATTTCTTAATTACTTTATATTTAACACCTCTTTCTTCTAAGTAATTTCTTACAAATTCAAAATGTCCTCCTAAGTATTCTGGCGGTGAAATTCCAACTCTTTCATATTCTCCATTTACCACAAGGTTGGCAACTGCAGTACACGTAAATCCTGTAGTTCTAGCCATAGAAATGGTATCATTATCAAAGCGATCTAATAAGTTGTATTGGTAGGTGACTTCCTTTCCATTTTCTAATCCTTTCATAATAATTCGCATTACCGTAAAGTCTTTATCACCTTTTTTCATTTCCCATTTCGGGAATAATAATTTGGCTGTCATATCTACTGGGCGTATCATAGTTCCGTTTATTTCTACCTCTTCATAGGAGAAAAAACCACTGGCACGCAATACTTTCAAATACTCCACACAACCAGGGTAACGCAAAGTTTTTTCAATCATATTTGGTACATGTGCCATGGTCTTTATTAAGCTTCTTAGTCCATCAGAATTCCAACTTTCTAACGTTCCTATTTCATCAAATTCTATAAGCTCTGTATCGGACAAAGCCTCTTTAGTAATCATGTGGCTATTTTGTACATAACGAGCTGGACGAATGTATTCTTCAATCACATCAATAGGAGAGAATACCGCCTGATACTCGTACGGCCATTCTCTTTTTTCAGGTAAGCCACCAACTAAACATTCGTAATCGGTAATTTCCATTTTTGAATCATGATGCCCAAAGATGATATTTCCCATTCCTGGTGCTACTCCACAGTCCATCACGGCAACAACTCCTTTTTCTTTTGCTAATTTATCCAACCCAAAAGGATCTTCAGGATAAAAAGAAATATCGACTATATTCTTTCCTGCCTCTATGACATCTTTCATCATTTTATAACCCATAAAACCTGGTACAGCACCAACTACTAAATCAAAATCCTTTATTAGGTTTTGTAAAGTTTTTGTGTTGGAAACATCAGCACAAATAGTCTTGATTCCTCCTAGCTTATCTAAGTTTTTTTTTGAAATATCAACAGAGGTAACATTGTGTTGTTTTGCTAAATCTTTAGCCATTACACCTCCTACTAATCCTGCTCCTAATACTATTATATTTGCCATTATATTGCTACTTTTCCTTTAATGTGTGGGTGAAATTCATAATCGACTAACTCAAAATCATCAATAGAGAAATCAAAAATACTTTTCACCTCTGGATTAATTTTCATTTTTGGTAATGCTTTTGTATCTCTGCTTAATTGTAATTCCGTTTGCTCAAAATGATTGGTGTAAATGTGCGCATCACCCAAAGTGTGCACAAAATCACCTACTTCCAGATTACAGACTTGCGCCATCATCATAGTAAGTAAGGCGTATGATGCAATATTGAATGGTACACCCAAAAATATATCGGCACTTCTTTGATACAGCTGACAAGAAAGTTTACCGTCTGCGACATAAAATTGGAAAAATGCATGACAAGGAGGCAAAGCCATTTGCTCAATTTCACCTACATTCCAAGCACTCACAATAATTCTTCTACTATCTGGATTGTTTTTAAGTGTTTCTACTACTTGTGTGATTTGATCAATGTGTTTCCCATCAGGTGCAGGCCAACTTCTCCATTGGTAACCATATACATGGCCCAAATCTCCATTTTCATCTGCCCATTCATCCCAAATACGGACTCCATTTTCTTTAAGGTACTTTATATTGGTATCCCCTTTTAGAAACCAAAGCAATTCGTGAATGATGGATTTTAAGTGTAACTTTTTAGTGGTGATACACGGGAATCCTTTTGATAAATCGAAACGCATTTGGTGGCCAAAAACACTTTTAGTTCCTGTTCCTGTTCTATCTGCCTTTAGCGTGCCTTCTTGCATCACGCGTGTCATTAAATCTAAATATTGTTGCATTGATGTGTTATAAAATCATTCCTACAATTACGGCTGTAAACAGGGAAGCCAATGTTCCTGCTATTAAAGCCAATATTCCTAATTTGGATAAATCCTTAGTTCTTTTGGGTGCCAAAGCGCCTATCCCCCCAATCTGTATTCCAATAGAGGAAAAGTTGGCAAATCCACATAAAATATAAGTGGCTATAATTATTGATTTTTCTTCAAAGAATTTCCCACTTGCTTTTAAATCTCCTAAGGAAACATAAGCTACAAATTCATTCAGTATTGTTTTTTCTCCTAGCAGTTGTCCCACTAAAATCATATCTTCCCTGCAGACACCCATCAGCCAAGTAAGTGGCGCTAAGGTATAGCCTAAAATAAACTGTAAAGTTAAGCCATCATATTGTCCGTTAGTAATAGAAGCTACCCAAGTATTAATTCCTGTAAAATCGCCAATAAAATCTTTTAGGAAATAATTTGCCATAGCAATAAAAGCAATAAACACTAACAGCATAGCACCTACATTTACAGCAAGCTTTAAACCTTGAGTTGTACCTATACTTATAGCTTCTAAAGCATTTGTTCCTATTTGTTCCTCAGAGATGCTCATATCCTCATTTACCTTTTCAGTTTCAGGTAATAATATTTTGGCAGCTACCACAGCAGCAGGGGCTGACATTACAGAGGCAGCTAATAAATGTTTTGCAAAAAACAGTTGTTGAACAGGATCAGATCCTCCTAAAAAACCAATGTAAGCGGCCAATACTCCACCCGCAATAGTTGCCATCCCACCAGCCATAAGACATAGTAATTCTGACATAGTCATCTTATCAATATAAGGCTTTATAAGTAAGGGTGATTCTGTTTGTCCTAAGAAGATATTTCCAGCAGCAGCTAAACTTTCCGAACCAGATAGGTTCAATGTTTTTTTCATGAAAAGAGCAAAGCCATAAACTACTTTTTGAAGTATGCCATAATAAAAGAAGAGGGAAGTAAGGGCTGAGAAAAATAAGATTGTTGGCAATACTTGAAAAGCAAAAATAAATCCGAATGAATCAATATTTCCAACTACATCACCAAATAAGAAAAGAGAACCTTCTCTTGTAAATCCTAAAATGACTACAAAAATTGAGCTTACCCATTCAAATCCATTTTGTACAAATGGAACTTTTAATATTACTACGGCAAATAAAATTTGAATCCCAAGTCCTTTTGCTACTAGTTTCCAATCTATTCCTTTTCGGTTGCGCGAAAAAGCAAAGGCAATAAGTAATAGTGAAAAGATACCTAAAATCCCTCTTAAAAGAGATTCAAAAGAAAA
>CATEYX010000189.1 GCA_949511925.1 Cryomorphaceae bacterium
CATTAATTATGTTCGGTATGATATTTGCCGTAATGTATTTTTTTATGATTCGTCCGCAAATAAAAAAACAAAAGCAAGAGCGTGAATACCGTTCAGCATTGAAAATTGGAGATTCAGTAGTTACTATTGGTGGTATTTATGGTAAAGTTACTGATTTAAAGGAGGATGCTGTTGTTATTGAAGTGCATGGCGGGACTAAGTTAAAAGTAGCTAAAACTGCAGTTTCAATGACAGGTGAATCGGGTATAGAAAAATAATAATGATTGAGCGCTTAAAAAACAGAATAAGTAGTTTTTTTAAGTCAGCATCAAATAATAAAAAGTTAAGTACTTACGCTTTATTTCTTTTTATTTCACTCTCGTTTTGGTTTTTAAGTATGTTGTCCAAGCAACATGAAACAACCTTAAAAGTTACCCTTATTTATAGTAATTTCCCAGCTGATAAATTAGTGTCAGCTCCAGTCGCTAATTTTGTTGATGTTAGAGTGAAAGCTCCAGGATTTTCTATTTTATTTTATAATCTGTTTAATTTTTCTAAACTAATTTTGGATATTGATAAGGCAAACACTAAGCCTAATAAAGGTGGGAGTGAAGTGTTTTGGATAATGAATTCTAAGCGAAAAGCTGTGGTTGAAATTATTTCTAATTCTATGGAACTGCTTGATATAAGTCCCGAAAGGATAGTTATACCTTTTAGTGATAAAGCCAGAAAGAAAGTGGCTATTAAACTTAATCAAACCATTAGTTTGAAACCTGAAATGTGGTTTGCAAATCCCATTATTTTAATCCCTGATAGTGTTATGATTTATGGAGAAAAACAACAATTGGATACCATAGATTTTATTGACACTGAAGAGCTTTTATTGACAGATGCTTGTGAAAGCAATAGTAATAAGGTATCGCTTAGTATTCCAGAACAGATACAATGTAAAATAAAAAATATTAATGTTATAATTGAGGTAGAGCCTTTTGTGGAACAACTTATAGAATACAAGGTGCAAGTAATGAACATGAAAAAGGGATATACTATTAAGTTATTTCCTGAGGAAGTCCAAGTGACTCTTAGGGCTCCTAAAGATAAATACAGTATGCTACAAACTGATTTTTTAACATTAAAAGTAGATGCTTCTCTTATTTCTGCCGAAAATTCAACCTTAGATGTTGATGTTGAGAATTTACCTTCCTTTATTCAGTTACAAAGGGTTTACCCTTCAAGGCTTGAGTTCTTACTGATTAAGGAGTAATGAATTATTAATCTCCACTTTACAGCTTACAGCATAATGGTCGGAAAGCTTTTGTTTGTGTCTTTTATAATTATAGCTTTTAAACCTTTCATTATGCATAATATAATCAATACGTAAGGCAGGTATTTTCACAAAACTTTGTCCAATTCCTTTTCCTGACTCTTTAAAAGCATCTTTTAGATTTTCACTAATCGTGTTGTAAGCGTAGGAGAGTGGAGTGTCGTTAAAGTCCCCGCACAAAATAATAGGATAGGGTGAGCTTTGCATATGTTCCTTTATTGATCGGGCTTCTTCAGCTCTTTTTTTATAGCTATTTTTCATTCTTTCAACTATCCCTTTTATCCCCTCTTTCATGCTTTCTTTCTTAGGATTTTGTAAAAATGAATAATCACTATTCTTAAACCAATTAGAGGCCAAATGAACATTGTAAACCCGTATTGTATCAGTACCTATACTTAGGTCGGAGTAAATGCATGTATTGTTCATGCGCTCTCCTTTTATGCTTACAGTCGATTTCTTTATTTGAGGGAAGTTGCTGTAAATGGCCATGTGCCATTGATTCTTTTTACTTTGTAAGCCTATGTGTTTATACGGGTAATTTAAAGTTGGAATTTCATTAGGGGTGTAGAATTCTTGTATGCAAAGTATGTCTGCTTTTTCAGTTTTTAAAAACGCTGCTATTTCTGATTTTATATCAGGTTTCGCTATCCATCCGTAACGATTGAAAAGACGCACATTATAAGAAAGTACTTTAACACTGTCAGTATTTTCAGTTGTTTTGGGCTGAGTGCCGAAAAACAAACCTATGTATTGTATACCGATTAGCAATATTATAATATTGGCCCAACTTTGTTTTTTAAAACTAATAATCCAATAAATAAGGAACAAAATATTTACAATATAAAAAACAGGAAATAGCAAACCAAAAAAGGAAATAGGCCAGAAAAATGTGGGACTTACGTAAGGCGATAAATAGGAGAATAGCAACAATAATAAACAAATAGAATTTGTTAAATAAAGAAGTTTGTTAATGAGTGAAAGTCCTTTCATTTTATTTTTTACTGGCACTAAATAAAGTTGCCTTTTCTTCTTTGCTTAAGCTTTCATAACCTGATTTTGATATTTTCTCTAAAACTATATCTACTGCTATTTGCTGTGCTGACTTTTCAGTGTTGAACTGTGTATCTGTCTTTTTTCTTTTGTGTACAGTTTTGAGTTTACTTTTGGGTTTAAACAAATTGAATATATTATTTGTCCAAGTTGTAAATCCTATTGAAAAATCATTTCCTTTTTGTAATTGCTTAATATAAAGGTATCCAAATAATGCTCCCCCTAAATGTGCAATATGTCCTCCCGCATTTCCTTTAGGAATACTTAA
>CATEYX010000190.1 GCA_949511925.1 Cryomorphaceae bacterium
ATTAGCCCAGATTCAGGCATTATCTTAATTGATGGGAATGATATTTCCAAAGTAAGCTTAAATTCATTTAGGAGCCAGCTTGGGGTTGTCTTACAAGATGATTTCCTGTTTGAGGGAACCATAAGGGATAATATACTTTTCCCGCGACCTAACGCAAGTGAAAGTCAAGTCTTAGATGCTGTTAAATCCGCATATGTTGATGAGTTTACAGACCGTTTTGATGATGGTTTAGATACATTGATAGGAGAAAGAGGGGTGAAGCTTTCTGGAGGTCAAAGGCAGAGAATTGCAATTGCTAGAGCTGTATTAGCTAATCCTAGGATTTTAATTTTAGACGAAGCAACATCTAATCTGGATACAGAGAGCGAATCTTTAATACAAAAAAGTTTAGCTGATCTTATGAAGGGGAGGACTACTTTTGTCATTGCTCACCGTTTAAGTACCATTAGGCAAGCCAATCAAATATTAGTTATTGAGCATGGTAAAATTGCGGAACAAGGCAATCATAATGAGTTAATAGAAAGTAAAGGTAGATACTTTGATTTGTTTACTTATCAGAGTAGGATATAAAACAGCTTAATTATATTAGTAAAAAAACACCACTTTTTCAAGTGGTATTTTTATATACTGTGATCTTTCGGTCCTAATTTCAATTTATTTTATAAAATAAAACAAACCTTATTTAGCTTTTTTTGCTCTCTTTTCTGCTTTTTTTTCTTTTGCAGTTTTAGCAGGTGCTTTTTTAACGCTTTTCTTTGAGTCTTGTCCTTTTCCCATGGTATTTTTTTTAAATATTTGTCTTTAGTTTGTCAAAGTTACAAATATTAAAAATATAACCCAATGAATGAGCGGGTTTCTTTTTGTTGGGTCTTACTGTCCTTATTTTGAACTTTTTTAAAAATATTAAGTAAGTTTGTCATCTGATACTATTTAAATCTAAATAATTATAAAATACTATGGTTACGAAAATTATCGTTCTAGGAATTTATGTTGCTATTCTATTCTTAATTGGAATACTCGCTTCTCGCAGAGTCAAAAGCATGAGTGATTATTATTTAGGGGGTAAAAAAATGGGTTTCTGGGCTGTTGCCTTTTCTGCTAGAGCAACTGGTGAATCAGGATGGTTATTAATTGGCCTAACAGGAATGGGAGCAATGGCTGGCTATTCAGGATATTGGGTTGTTGTTGGTGAATTGCTTGGGGTTTATATTTCCTGGCAATTTATGGCCAAGCGATTTAAAAGGTGGTCTGACGAATACAAGGCCATTACCATACCCGACTACCTTCAAAGTCATTTTAAATCATCTACAAACACGCTTAGAATTATCTCAGCCTCTACACTTGTAGTTTTTGTTGTCATTTATGTCGCGTCTCAAATGGATGTAACTGGAATTGCCTTTGAGTCAATGCTTAATATTGACTATCGAATAGGCGCTCTAGTTGGTTTCTGCATTGTTCTACTCTATATTTTTGTTGGGGGATTCGTAGCTGCGGTTTGGTCAGATATGTTTCAAGGTATTTTAATGTTCTTTGGCTTGGTTTTACTACCCATTGTTGTTTGGTTTTCTATGGATCATGGTGCTGGAATTACTGAGGGATTGAATGCTATTGATCCCACGCTAACTCAAATAATGGGAAGAAGTGATGACGGATGGATGAATTTATTTACAATTCTTGGTTTCTCAATGATTGGACTTGGCTTCTTAGGTTCTCCTCAAGTTTATGTTCGTTTTATGTCCATTAAAAGCGAAAATGAGATTGATAAAGGAAAGTGGGTTGCACTTCTTTTTACTCTCTTAACTGATGCTGCAGCAGTAACAATTGGTATTCTTGCTCGTATTTTATACACAAAACAAGGTCAGGACCCTGAAGCAATAATAGGGACAGGTGGTGAAAATGTTTTAAGTATGATAACCCATGATTTTTTACCCACAATATTAGTAGCCATATTTATTGCGATTGTACTTTCCGCAATTATGTCGACAATTGATTCTCTTCTTATTCTTGCTTCTAGTGCTATTACTCGCGACTTCTATCAGAAAATATTCAGGCCTGATTTAAAAGATGAGGATTTAACTAATTTCTCTAGAGTAGTTACTGTTGGGATGGCTTTGGCTGCACTGGGGATTGCCAGTTTATTATACTATTTGTATCCTGATAGGCAGGTTTTTTGGATTATGATTTTCGGTTGGTCTGGAATTGCCGCCACTTTCTGCCCGGTGATTATTCTATCTCTTTTCTGGAAGGGATATTCTGAAAAAGGAGCCATTGCTTCTATGATTACAGGCTTTGTTTCTGTGATATTATTCAAGTTTGTATTTTCTAATATTGAAGGAATAGGTGCCTATTTGAAAGAGTTAGATGTTTTAGCACCTTCTTTCGCTTTAGCAATGATTGTAGGTTATATTGTTTCAAAAATATTCCCTCCCGAGAATACAGAAAGGGCTGTAAATACTCAGTAATTTATGAAAAAAATATTATTTATTTTCCTTTCTGCTTCTATTTTTTTTTCATGTAATAATGATGAAAAGGTATATGAAAAGAACTTAAACCACTTTAAAAATCTAATTGAAGATATCAATGTTTATTTTATTGACTCAACAATAAATAATCTTGAGATATCTAATTACTATACTGATGATTTTGTTTTTTATTCCTATCTAGCAGGTCATAAAAAAGGAGTGCAATCAGCTAAAATTGATTATATTAATAATCTTAATCAGATGAAAAAAATGAATATGTCAATTAACATTGGTCATTCCATTTATTTACCTGGAATTAATGAAGAATCACATGAGTTAGATGGTAGTGTTCGCTTGTATTATGGAGCTACTATTTCTTTGGATACAAACAGTGTTGAATTCTCTGGATACCAAACAATAAATTTTGAAGAAGGCAAGATTTCTGGAATTTGGGAATGGGCAGATTATGGAGGGGTGAGTAATCAATTAAATGAATTGATAAAATAGAAAAACCCACTCAAATGAGTGGGTTTCTTTTTGGTGGGCAATGAGGGACTTGAACTTTCTCATTAATATACTGATATTCAGCAGTTTAAAATCTTAATTCTTAATAGGACACCTAATAG
>CATEYX010000191.1 GCA_949511925.1 Cryomorphaceae bacterium
AATACTACAATTTGAACTCACAATATCTGCAGGAATTGTCAACACTGGTAATTCATTGTCTTCTACTGTAATAAGTTGCGTTTGAGTTACGGTATTACTTGCACTATCAGTAATGGTCCAAGTAATGGTTGTTACTCCTAAAGGAAAGGTGTCAGGAGCATCATTTCCTATAGAAGCTATAGCACAATTATCTGTAGCGGTTACCGTTCCAGTGGTTAAAAGTGTTGTAGTACAACTACCCGTATCAGTTCCAATGGTAATATTTGACGGTAATATAACCGTTGGTAGAATTACATCACTAGGATCAACCACTACATTTTTTGTCAATCCATACACTGAACCATCAACTAAAGTTGAAGAAATAGTGACAGTATAGGTTGTAAATTGATTGCTGGGAGGGTAAAGTTTTGAGTAAACAAATGTAGTACCCGATGCTGCGCTAGTTTCAATATCATCTATCCCAAAATCCATTGTCCAAGTTGCAGTTGCTGCCGGAATTGCTTTAATCACTACATCGTCAAGACCCCAGTTATCCCAGGTAGGACCACTATTATTTGGTTGGAACCATTTGAAAAGTGTGCTTGTAGTTTGAGCAGCTTCAGGAATTGTAATGTCATTAGCATACCATCGATACCAAGGTTCTAACTTATTTCGATTAGTGTCCCATCCATCATAAATTAAAACATAATTATCTCCGTTATCAATAGAGTAGTATAGGTATACTTCTTCATTAGGAGCATCACCATCTTCACATCCTGCCTGTGGATCATCAGCTCCATAGCGGATTAAAAACTCTATACTTCCACCTTGAGAAACATCTACAGCAGATGTTTGCACAAATCTTGTTCTTATGTTATCTCCTGAAGACTGAAGAGTGGTAGCCCAAAAATAATTTGAATTATCTGGAGTATTTCCAGTAGCTGCATTACATGGTTGTGAGATACTGAATGGAGAAGTAATCCAACCTGAGGGTAAAGCACCATCATTAAAATCAAATTCAGTAACACTTATTTCATTAGGTACATTTTCTATGTCAAACTCAAATAAAGTACCACTACATGTTGTAGAAGATAAGGTGCCACTAAACTTCATTTCCTGACCCAAAGAAATAAAAGAAAAAAGAAAAAATTAATATACTTCAACTAGACTTATATTTGAAAGTGAAAAAATTTCTGGACTTTTTGATGATTTTTTAGGGTTTTCTTGCCTAAACATTTTTAAATCTATAGAGTCATAATCACAGCTACCCGTTCTTACCTCATTGGGCTTAAGAACAAAAACGACTTTATGCTCTTCATTATCGTTTTCTTGAATGCCCTTGTGAAAATTAATCACCAAAGTCTCATCAGCTTTGTTTATTATTCTTATTAAATAATATTCAAAACTTAAATCATGTTTTTTACTTCCACAAATAGATGAAGTATATTGAATTTTTACTTGCTCATTCTCATAATAGAGTGACCAATTCTCTTGAAGAGGCATAGAAAAATATAAAACAAATTGAATTAAAATTAAAAACATGAAAAAAATATTGTTCAATGTAAATTTAGTTATTTTTAATTACTGAAAACTTAAAAATCAAGTATTCCCTATCTTTGAGAATGTCTTATTAAAAAATATTTATTTTAAACTAATAACAAATGCTCAAAGCAGTAATATTTGACATGGATGGGGTAAT
>CATEYX010000192.1 GCA_949511925.1 Cryomorphaceae bacterium
ACTTTTTTGGAAAGCCTTGAGGCTCCATATGTGTTAAAAGCAGATGGTTTGGCGGCTGGGAAAGGAGTGCTAATCCTAAATGAATTGCAAGAAGCAAAAGACGAATTAAGAGCAATGGTGGCAGATGCAAAATTTGGAACTGCATCATCAACAGTAGTTATTGAGGAATTCTTAGATGGAATTGAACTTTCAGTATTTGTTTTAACAGATGGTGATTCGTATAAAATTCTCCCTTCAGCAAAAGATTATAAACGTATCGGGGAAGGTAATACTGGATTAAATACTGGAGGTATGGGAGCTGTTTCACCAGTACCATTTGCTGATAGATTCTACATTGAAAAAGTAGAAAGAGAAATTATTAAACCAACTGTAGAAGGGTTAAAGAAAGATAATATTGAATACAAAGGGTTTATCTTTATTGGACTCATAAATGTAAAAGGAGAACCTAAAGTAATTGAATATAATGTAAGGATGGGCGACCCTGAAACTGAGGTTGTTATTCCTAGGGTAAAATCAGATTTACTGAACCTTTTAATGGGAATTGGAGATGGAACTTTTAGCGAAAAGGATTTAGAAATAACGGAGGAAGTGGCGACAACAGTAATGTTAGTTTCAGGCGGTTATCCTGAAGCTTATGAAAAAGGAAAAGAGATTATAGGAATTGAAAAAGTAAGCGATAGTATTGTATTCCATGCAGGAACAAAACAAGAAGGAGAAACAGTAACAACAAATGGTGGGAGAGTTATTGCCCTAACTTCATTCGGAGAAAACATGAATGATGCACTTAAAAAATCATTTTATAGTGCAGAAAAAATAGCTTTTGAAGGAAAATACTTTCGTAAAGATATTGGCTTTGATTTATGATGAAGCGTGCTCCTCTCCATCTTTTCTATGCTTTAGCATTTTAGTAGTCCAAATCACTAAAAAAGCAAAGATGATAAGAATATATAAATAGTTTATTGTGTTCCCTACAGCTTCAACACCATTAAAAATCAGACCAAAAAAATCTCCGATTGCATAAAATATTTTATTCATAATTTTTGTTTTAATTTACTGATGCAAATTTAACTATTTTTAGAGAATACAATGTTTCTTAAACACCTTATAAATCCAAGGCCTACAATAATTATATTTTTTATTTTATTTTGTATATTATTTACATGCTTACCCTTGCTGAACTCCTCTTTTGAATTAATCTTTTCTCATCAATGGGTATCTCCTGTTTTTGTGTTTCTACTTGGCTTACTTCTTCCAGCATTTAACGCTTTAGGAATCAATAATTTAGTATATGAAAAAAATATTATTCGCAAAGACAATCTTGTGCTTGGGTTTGTATTTCTACTTCTTTGCACTCCTTTTATAAATACTGTTTCAGAATGGATAATTTCCTTTTTTTTACTTTTTTTTCTAAATTCTATATTAGAAACTTATCAAAAAGAATACCCATTTGCTCAGGTTTTTAATGCGGGTATTATTGTATCTATTTTTAGTTTTATTTTCCCAAACTTGCTTTTCCTTATGCTCCTTATTGTGATTAGTGGGATTAATTACAGCAACTTAAATTGGAGAAATTTATGTATATCTTCTATAGGTGTTGCCATACCCTATTTCTTCTACTTTGTTTACACTTTTCTATTTGATGAAACCTTTATTTTCCCAACTTTTGAAACACTACAATTTATCAGCCTTCCAGCTATCAATGATTTTAAAACACCCAAGCTAATTTGGATTAGTGTATTGCTTATTATCAGTTTACTTTCATTTATTGAACTTTTTCAATGGCTCTACAAAAAAAGTATTCGTTCTAGGAAATCTTTTCTGATTATTTCCTTTTATTTTGTCTTTAGTGTATTACTAATAATTTTTGGAGGACTTAAGTCATGGTACTTTTTAATGACTCCTTTATGTGTAATTATTGGAAATTATTTCACCTACACAAAGAATAAGAAAATTGGTAATTTTTTATTTTTACTTTTCATAATTTCTTCCTTCTATTGTAGGTACTCGGTTGTGTTATAATGTGTAAATTTGCCAAATTAAAAATAATATTATGAAATTTGGTGTAGTTGTTTTCCCTGGGTCTAATTGCGATATGGATATGGTTTATATTTTAGAAACTATTATGAAGCAAGAAGTAGTAAAACTTTGGCATAAAGATACTGATTTGCAAGAGTGTGATTTTATCATTTTACCTGGAGGTTTCTCTTTTGGGGATTACTTAAGATCAGGAGCTATTGCTAAATTCTCTCCTATTATGACAGAAATTATTGGCTTTGGTAATGCAGGTGGTTATGTAATGGGAATTTGTAATGGTTTCCAAATTTTAACAGAAAGCGGATTATTACCAGGCGCACTACTGCACAACGACAGCCATAAATTTATTTGCAAAAACACCTATTTAAAGGCTGAAACAAAAAACACTTTAGTTACAAATCAATATGCTGAAAAGGCAATAAAAATTCCTATTGCTCATGGTGAAGGAAAATATTTTGCAGATGAAGAAACAATGAAATCTTTAATTCAAAATGACCAGATTTTATTTAAGTATTGTGACAAAAATGGAGATATTACTGAACAAGCAAATCCTAATGGATCATTATTAAATATCGCTGGTATTTGTAATGCTGATAGAAATGTTTTTGGAATGATGCCACACCCAGAAAGAGCAGCTGACAAAGAGTTAACTAATCAAGATGGCCTTACTTTATTCAAAAGTATTTTATCTGAATTCTTGCTCTAGTTTTTTTGTACATATAAAAAATCTAACCCCTTATATTATTTAATTTAACATTTCTTTATCTAGCAGCTTTAGTTTGTTAACTAATTGTTGAAAAAGATGTTGAGAACCAACTTTAAGATGCTGTTGAAATTTTAATAATATTTCTAAACTTGTAGTCAATAAAAAAATGCTGAAAAATTAAAAGCTTTAATCTGAAAACTAAATGACCACAATTACACAAAAACCAAAAGACGTTACCACAAAAACAAAAAACAAAAAAACTTACCCATATGAGCAAGTTCTAGAATCTGCAGTTGCCTATTTTAATGGGGACGAACTAGCAGGTACAACTTGGATGAATAAGTATGCAATGAAGAATAAAGATGGTGAATTTGTTGAGCTAGATCCAGACGACATGCACAGGAGAATGGCTAAGGAATTTGGTAGAATTGAATCAGATTATAAATTAAAATACAACCTGAACGGTAGTGCTAAATTCTTATCCAAGTATGGGCAAGAAAGAGAAGATTTAACAGAAGAGAAGGTTTATAATTACTTTAAAAAATTTGGATATATTATTCCCCAAGGAAGTGTAATGAGTTCATTAGGGAATGAATATAAATTAGCTTCTTTATCTAATTGTATAGTTGTTCCTGAATTACATGATTCTTATGGTGGAGTTTTTTACACTGACCAACAATTAGCCCAATTATTTAAAAGAAGATGTGGTGTTGGGGTTGATATCTCTAACTTGCGTCCATCAGGAGCAAGGGTTTCAAATGCTGCAGGAAGTACTTCAGGAGCTGTTTCTTTTATGAATCGTTTTTCAAATACAACCCGTGAAGTAGCACAAAATGGACGAAGAGGAGCTTTGATGCTTTCTATGGATATTGCCCATCCAGATGTTGAAGATTTCATTACTATAAAACAAGATTTACAAAAAGTAACAGGGGCTAATATCTCCATTCGTTTGTCTGATGAGTTTATGAAAGCTGTAGAGAGCAATTCAGAATACACACACAAATGGCCAATTGATTCTGAAGCACCTAAATTCAGCAAAACTGTGAAAGCTAAAGAGCTTTGGGATACAATTATAGAATGCGCACATAACACAGCTGAGCCAGGATTAATATTTTGGGATAGACAGCATTGGTACTCTACATCATCCGTATATCCTGGATACAAAAATACATCAACTAATCCATGTTCAGAAATTGCAATGCAAGGTGGGGATAGTTGTAGGTTGATTGCAATTAACCTATTCAACTTTGTTGAAAATCCTTTCACTAAAGATGCAAAATTCTTAATGGAGGACTTCTATAAATCAACTTATGAAGGGCAGAGATTAATGGATGATTTGGTAGATTTAGAAACAGAAGCTATTGGTAGAATCCTTAAAAAAGTAGACAATGATGATGAACCGGAAAACATCAAGCAAGTAGAAAAAGAAACTTGGGAGTTATTGCTTAAAACTGGTAAAGAAGGAAGAAGAACAGGCTTAGGATTTACTGCACTTGCTGATATGGTAGCTGCATTGGGAATGGCAATCGATTCTGATGATGCTATTGCTAAGGTAGAAGAAATAATGAAAGAAAAATGTAGAGCAGAATTTGATAGCTCTATTGACATGTCACTAGAAAGAGGGAGTTTTGTTGGTTTTGATGCTAAAATTGAAAAAACTTCAGAGTTTGTACAAATGTTAGAGACTGAACTTCCTGAAGTATATGAACGAATGATGAAATTTGGAAGAAGAAATATCTCTATTAGTACGGTTGCTCCAACCGGAACACTAAGTATGTTGGCGCAAACTTCTTCAGGAATTGAGCCCGTATTTATGACGCACTATAAAAGAAGAAGGAAAATAAACGAACAAGATAGAGAAGCAAAAGTTGACTTTATTGATGATTTAGGAGATAAGTGGCAAGAGTTTACGGTTTATCACCATAACTTAAAAACTTGGATGGAAGTAACAGGAGAAACGGATATTACTAAAAGTCCTTATGCAGGAAGTACTGCTCCAGAAATTAATTGGAATAAAAGAGTTGAAATGCAGGCGGTAGTGCAAAAATATGTTACTCACTCTATTAGTTCAACTATTAATTTACCTAATGATGTATCACTTGATGAAGTAAGTAATATCTATTTGGAATCATGGAAACAAGGGACTAAAGGGATTACAGTTTATAGAGATGGCTCAAGAGCAGGAGTGTTAGTTGCTGCTGATGATAACGGAAAAAATGACGTTCTTGAAAATACTGAATTTAAAGAAACAAAAGCCCCTTCTCGGACCAAACGATTAGATGCAAAAGTAGTTAGATTTCAGAACAATAAAGAAAGATGGATTGCAGTTGTTGGCTTACTAAATGGAAGGCCATACGAAATCTTTACAGGAAAAACTGAAGATGTATTTAATGTCCCAGCAGCGGTGGAATACGGTTGGGTAATAAAAAACAGAAGAGAGGATGGTTCTACTCAATATGATTTCCAATATGAAGATAAGGAAGGATATAAAATAACAATGGGGGGCCTATCTCGTTCATTTGATAAAGAATTTTGGAACTATGCAAAATTAATTTCTGGAGTATTACGTCATGGAATGCCTTTGCATTATGTTGTTGACTTAATCGGAAAAATGAACATGTATGATGAGAATATCAATACTTGGAAAAGTGGAGTCGTAAGGGCACTAAAAACATTTATTGCTGATGGCACAAAGGTAAGCGACCACACTTGTGGAGAATGTGGTGATGAAGGCTTAGTTTATGAAGAGGGCTGTCTTAAATGCGTTAGCTGTGGCTACAGTAAGTGTGGATAAAAAAAATCAAATTTAATATTCAAAACCCATCTATTTTAGGTGGGTTTTTTATTGCCTATATTTTTGTAACTTTCGATAATGAAAAAGATACTTTCATTTTTTGAAGATTTAGTTTCTTTATTTTACCCCAACTCTTTTGGCGTCTGTGGCGAAAACCTATTAAAAGATGAAGATACCATATGTATACTTTGATTGTACAAAATTCCAAAAACAAATTGCTTTAACAAGAAAGAAAATAATGTAAGGCAAATATTCTGGGGAAGGGTACAGATTGAAAATGCAGCTGCATTATATAAATATCATAAAGAAGGAAGTATTCAAAAATTCATCTACCAGTTAAAATATGAAGGAGGGAAAAGCACAGGAATATTTTTAGGGAAGCAAATAGGATATGCTATAAAGGAAAGTCCATTTTTTTAATTTGGATTATATTATTCCTGTACCTCTACACCCAAAAAAAGAAAAACTAAGAGGGTAAAACCAAAGTAAATATATCATTAAGGGAATACAAGAAATAATAAATATTGAAGTACATAAAAAACTACTCATCCGTACAGAAAATACGGATTCTCAAACAAGAAAAAAACGATTTAGCCGTTGGGAAAATATGATGAATAGTTTTCGTTTGAAACAGATTGATCAATTACAAAATAAACATATTTCGCTAGAGGATGATGTAGTAACTACATGCGCAACTCTGGAGGCCTGTGCGCAAAAATTATTAGAAATTAAAGGAGTTAAAGTAAGCATTATAACCATTGCAGTAGCCTAAGTCAAATATAGTATATTTGCCAGTAATGAAATCTATTTATTCAATATTTATTTACCTACTATTATTAAGCAGTTGTGCGAATATAGTTGCTCCAACAGGAGGAGAAAAAGATACTGACTCACCTGAAATATTAAATAAAACAATATTCGAAAAGGAAGGAATTACAAGCATTGATTTCACATTTAACGAATATATTCAGCTTAATAAATGGGAAGAATATTTTTACATTTCTCCTCCTATAGAAAAAAGAATTAAAAAGAAAATCAAAGGGAAAACATTAACTCTAACTTTTGAGGATACATTGGCTAAAAATACGACCTACAATATTGCGTTAAATAATTGCATAAAAGATAATAATGAAGGAAATATTCTAGATACACTAAATTATATTTTGTCAACTTCTGATAAAATTGATAGCCTTACTTTAAGCGGTAAATTGCAAGATGCTTATACTTTAAATGTAGTTGAAAATGCCTGGATTATGCTTTTTGAAGAAAACAGAGCTGATAGTATTATCTTTAAAGAAAAACCTAATTATATTGCTAAAACTAATAAAAATGGAGATTTCCATTTTCCCAATTTGAATAGTAAAAATTATACGATTGTATCCTTAACAGATTTTGATTTCATCTATAATGAAGAAGAAAAAATTGCATTTTTAAGCGCTGTGGTTAATGCCGAAAGAGATAGTTTCATTTCCTTATTATCCTTTGATCCTATTATTGTTATGGATAGCATAATAAAGGACAGCACAATAATTGAGGTTGATAGTACAGTAACTGACTCCTTAGTTATTGAAGAAGTACAATATGGAAATCTTACTGTTATCAGTACAGAAAATAAGCAATGTATATTCCAATTGTTTCAGAATGAAAAAGTAATTAGTGAGTTTACCTTTATAGAACAACCTTTTCTACTTACTAATATTACACCCGGGAAATTTCAAATAAAATATATTGCTGACAGCAACAAAGATGGAAAGTGGACAACAGGGAGTTGGGAAAAAAGAGCTCAAGCGGAACAAGTTATCAATTACCCCTCAGAAATAACAATTCGCTCTAATTGGGATCTGGAATTAGAGTGGGAGTTAAAGTAAGCTAAAATTATCTCTGTCTTGCAAAAAATTCATTTGTCTTCTTTTGAGTTTCAAATCATCTAAGCTTATTTCAAATTGCAATACTTCTTCCTTATTTTCAGATGCAGAAAACAACTCATTACCAAAAGCGTCAAAAACTTTAGAATGACCGTTAAATGGAATTTCATTCCCGTCTTCTCCTACTCTATTTACCCCAATAGTATAACATTGGTTTTCAATAGAACGCGCTTTTAAAAGTGTATCCCAAGCATCAATTCGTTTTATAGGCCAGTTTGCTAAGTAGATCAACATATCATATTCTACATCATTTCGGCTAAAAACAGGGAAGCGCAAATCATAACAAATAAGCGGGCAAATTTTCCAACCTTCTAATTCTACAATTATTCTTTCCTTTCCTTTGCTTATATATCTTTCTTCTTTAATTAAAGAAAATAAATGATGCTTATCGTAAGTATAAATTGCTCCATTTTTTGAAATCCAAACCAAGCGATTAAAAATATTTTTTCCTTCCTTAATCATTAAAGTTCCAGCAATATCACAATCTTGATTTTTAGAAATCTCTTTCATCCAGCTAATCGTTTTACCATCCATACTCTCGGCTAAGTGATTAGATTTTGGACAAAAAGCCGTATTAAACATTTCAGGCATTAAAATAATATCTGTACCTTTAATATTTGAAATTAAATTTTCAAAATGCGAAAGATTTGCAGCCACATCTTCCCAAAAGAGATTAGATTGAATTAGAGAAACTGTGAGAGAATTTTTCATCAAGCCAAAAATAAGCATAAAAAAGCAAGTCCTAAGAACTTGCTTTTAATTTTTAGATAAATCTATTTTACTCTTCAGAAGAAATAGAAGCTGAAAGATATTCTCGATTCATTTTAGCTATGTATTCTATAGAAATAGATTTTGGACATTCTATTTCACAAGCACCTGTATTTGTAC
>CATEYX010000193.1 GCA_949511925.1 Cryomorphaceae bacterium
ATAAAAGAACAATTTGTAAAGTTTGGTCTAAGCGTTTCTTATGACGGAATTTGGTTCGTAAAAAGAAAATATGATTAATAAGATGATGAAAATAAATTTTGTTTTAGTAGTAATAGTTTTAATGGGTTTAAGTGCAAATGCTCAATCCAAATATGGAACTGATAGCGTTGCGTGTATTGAGAACCTGTCGTTATTTAGAGAATATTATAAGCAAAATAACTATGTAGATGCTTTAAAGCCTTGGCGTTGGACTTTTAATAATTGTCCTAAATCAAGTGGGAATATCTATAAGAATGGGCCTAAGATTTATAAAGAGAGAATTAAGGTTGATAAAGAAAATAAGGCAGCATATATTGATACCATAATGATGATTTTTGACCAAAGAATCCAGTATTTTGGAAAAGAAGGATATGTGTTGGGTTTAAAAGGTTATGAATTAGTGATTGCAGATAAGAAGAGAAGTGCTGAAGCTTTATCTATCTTGGATAAATCAATAACATTGGATGGAAATCATGCCGATTTCAGAGCCGTTTATGGCTATATGAAAGCAATTGTGAACTTGGAGAAAAATGGAGACAAAACAAAGCAAGATGTTTTGGAAGCTTATGCTAGAATTTCTGAAGTGATTGATTATAATATTGTGAATGAGTCCAAAGTAACTAAGTATTTTATTCAGTATGCCGAAAAGATTGAAAATCTTTTTACTCCTTATGCTAACTGTGAGGATTTAGTAACTCTTTTTTCTGCGAAATTTGACGCTGCAACTGAAGATGTTTCTTTCTTAAAAAGAGTAACAAAAGTATTGGAAAAAAAGGAGTGTACCAATGAACAATTATTCTTTGATGCTTCTAGCAGATTATATGAGCTAGATCCTTCAGCATCTTCAGCTGATAAAATGGCGAAAATGAGTATTGCAAAAGGAAAGTATTCTGATGCTATTGAGTTTGCTGCTAAAGCAATTGAAATGGAAGAGGTGGAAAATCAAAAAGCTATTTACTATTTAGGTTTAGCAGATGCTTATCGTAATGCAGGTTCTTTTCTGTTGGCAAGAAATGCTGTTTATAGCGCTTTAGAGCTAAGAAGTGGTTGGGGTGAAGCGTATTTGAACTTAGGAAATATTTATATTTCAGGAGCTAAAAATTGCGGTGGTGATTTTGAAAAATCAACAGTATATTGGGTAGCAATTGATGCATTTAGTAGAGCCCTATCGGATGAGGATACTAAAGCAAGAGCAAGTAAAGGTATTAATACTTATTCAAAATACTTTCCAACTAAAGAAACTTGTTTCTTTAATGGAGTGGAAGCGGGAAAATCGCACACTATTGGTTGTTGGATTAATAAAGCGACAACTGCTCGCACAAGTGACTAAACGAAAACTATGCGTTTATTTCTTTTCTTTTTGGTTGTGCTAATTTCATGTACTAATGATCCTAAATTGGTGCAAGAATTCGTTAGTGATAAGCAACAACCTATTGAACAAATTAAAGGTGCCGAACTTCTGCATACTGAAAATGGGAAGGTAAAAGTTAGATTAGTAGCTAATCGTATTGAGCGTTTTCAAGAGATTCAACCCGCATTAATTTTCCCTGATCATTTAGAAGTGTATTTCTATAATGATTCTTCACAATTGCAATCAACACTGATGGCGGATTATGCTTCAATAGATGAAGAAAAAAAAATTATGTTAGCACAAAATAATGTAATATTAATTAGCAGTGATAATAAAAAAGTTGAGACGACTGAGTTGGTTTGGGATGAAAATAAAAATAAAATATATACTGATAAAAAAGTGAAAATTACCACTGGTAAAGAGGTTATCTATGGTGAAGGTTTTACTTCTACTCCTGACTTTAAGCAATATTCAATCACTAAAATTCATGGAACATTTGATTTCGCAACTCAAACACATTAAGTTTTAGTATTTTTACGCATATGCTTGTACCTATCGCTATTTCTACTTTGTTATTTTCTGCTTTTTTCTCGGGTGTAGAAATTGCTTTTATTTCTGCTAATAAATTAAAGCTAGAGCTAGATAAAAATACTGGAAAATTCCCAGCAAATATAATCACTTTTTTTTCTAAGAACGAATCTGATTTTATCACTACCATGTTAGTGGGAAACAATATTGCATTGGTAGTTTATGGTATTGCAATGACTCAAATTCTAACACCACAAATTACAGATTATTTCACTTCTGATTTTGCGCTTTTGTTGGTGCAAACTATTATTACTACTTTAATTGTTTTGGTAACGGCTGAGTTTTTACCTAAAGCAATTTTCAGGATCTATCCAAACCAGATTTTAAGAATATTTTCTATTCCTATTTGGTTGTTTTTTGTTTTATTTCGGCCTGTAGCTTTGCTTATGCTATTTCTTTCAAAACTAGTATTAAAATATTTGTTAGGGCAAAAAATGGAAGATGGCAAGCAGGTTTTTGGTAAAACAGATTTGGATGAATATCTGAATAATGTAAAATCAGCTGAAGGAGTAGAGGACAGTCGGGTTGAGGTGGAGATGTTGCAGAATGTGTTGGATTTAACCGATAAAAAATTGCGTGAATGTATGATTCCAAGAACTAAACTAGTAGCTATGGATATTTCGTCACCAATTAATGATATTAAAAATAGATTTATTGCCACTAAGTTGTCTAAAATTTTAATTTTTAAAGGAAATATTGATAAAGTGATAGGCTATATTCATTCGTCTGATTTGTTTAGAAATCCACAGAATGTACGATCTATTTTATTACCTATTCCTTTTGTGCCAGAAAGTATGTCAGTTATGCAATTGCTAAATCAGTTTATAGAAAGTAATAAAGGGGTTGCTTTGGTGGTTGATGAGTTTGGAGGTACTTCAGGAATGCTTACTATTGAAGATGTTACTGAAGAAATTGTTGGTGAGATAGTGGACGAGCATGATGTTGAAGAAATTACTGATAAAAAATTAGCTAAGAATAAATATTTACTTTTTGCGCTTTTGGATATTGAGCTTGTAAATAAAAAATACAATCTTACCCTTCCTGAGTCAGATGAATACGAAACTATAGCAGGTTTAATTTTGCATCATTTGGAAGAAATTCCTCAAAAAAATGATGTAATAGAGCTAGAAGAATTCCAATTTACAATCATAAAAGTAAACGAATCTGCGATACAAGAAGTGCAATTGAACGTGTCCACTAGATAGGAAATAGGGGCATTTCTATTTTCATTTCTTAAATAACAATTGTATATTCGCCAACTTCAATAAAATAAAACAAGAATGGCAACACTAGGAAAAATTAGAAATAGATCAGGATTATTATTAACGGTAATTGG
>CATEYX010000194.1 GCA_949511925.1 Cryomorphaceae bacterium
AAAACAACATCCTTCTCCCATATTGGTGCATAAGCTAATGATGCTCTTGGGCTAAGTAATAGCTCTTCATTGTAAGTCCAATAACTTCCTCTTGTTCCTGCATTTACAGTAAGGTTGCCAATATCCTTAGATACTTGCATATAGCCTGAATTTCGATAGGATGATAAATTGATTTGAGTTTTTAAAAGCTCACTCATCACTATCTGTTGGTTAGGGTTGGAGGTAGGGTTGCCAATACTATCTGCCGGATGTGGAAAGTTGAAAAAAGCTGAATCAATTAAATTCCATTCAGATATTTTATCTTCAATTTCTTCTTTTTGCATTCTAAAACCCCAATCCACTTTTATTGCTTCTTTATTGTAGTTTCCTTTGTGCGAAAAATTAAGAACTCTAGCGTTAAGGCTATTTCTTGCATGATTGATGTATTTTCCAACTCCCCGGTCAAAAGCAACATCACCAAATTCATCCGAACCTAAATTATTTTCCAATTGGTACAACCAATATTCTCCAAGGATGTCAAAATTTTCTTGCTCAAAGGTTTGAAAAGCTGAGGTGGTAAATTGTAAATTTAGCTCGGTACTTGGCTGGTAGGTAGTGCTTAGTGCTCCAAAAAATGTTTCGTATTTATCAACTTCCTGTCCTTCAAAATAGATTCTGAGCTTTAGAGCTTCATTGATAGTCCCAAAGTCAGTATCTCTGTTTTCGGGTATCATGGTGTATTCGTTTTTGCTAATGTTCCCCAAAAAACTAATCTGCCAATCCGTATTTAACTCATAGTTGATAAAAGCTTGCAAGTCAGAAAATTTGGGTGTGTAATCGGCCTTAGTATCCATAGCATTAAAAAGATACTTACTGGTTTTATGCCTTGCACCTATCAAATAGGAGAGTCTTCCGTTTTTATTTGTGCCTTCAATATGTCCTGAACCTCCCAACATGCTTAGTTGTAAGCTAGCGGCTGTTTCTCTTGGGCGTTTGTAGGTTATGTCTAGTACGGATGACATCTTGTCGCCATACTTAGCTTCAAAACCTCCTGCTGAAAACTGAATACTTCCTACCATATCAGTATTTACAAAGCTTAAACCTTCTTGCTGCCCCGAACGCACTAAAAATGGACGATAGACTTCAATTCCGTTTACATACACTAGGTTTTCATCAAAATTACCACCCCTTACTGAATACTGTGAACTTAGTTCATTGGCCGAACTTACTCCTGGTAGGGTTTTAAGTATTGCCTCAATTCCGCCACTATTTCCTGGTAGAACACTAACATGTTTTGGTTTTATACGGCTAAAGCTTTTCTTTCTGCTTTTTTGATCGGTAACAATTACATCATCTAGTAAGGTGGAGGAGGATTGTAGTTGAATATTAAGGGTGTAAGTTTGCCCTTTCTTTAGCATTGGAATTCTTATTTTTTCAATATGATAACCAATAAAACTATAGCCAATAACTACTGATCGGTTAGCAGGAATTGTTAAACTATATAAACCATCAGATTCAGATATAACCCCAATACTTTTCCCTAAAACACTAATGTTAACAGCAGGTAAAATATTGTTTTCTTCATCAGTAATAAGTCCAGTAATAGTTTGGCTATATCCTAAAACGGAAAGTAGAAAAGTAAAAGTTAGTAAAAGCCTTTTGTGCATATTGGCAAAAATAGAATTATGTTGTGTAAATAACTCTAAAAATTAATAGTTATTATATTTATCTGAAAGCATGCAGTATTACTGCTGATTTTATCAGCAACTAGTTTAGCTTTATTGGTGTTGCTCCAAAAGCTTTGCTTTGACAGAAAAATAAAATCCCTAGCAAAATTAAAAGAGAAAAAATAAATAGTAAACTCAAATGCTTGAAACAGGCATATTCTGATTATGTTTGGAGAATTAAAGCGATAGATTAACATTGAAAAAAATACTACTGAATTGAATATGAAAAAAACACTTATTTTATGCACAGGAAACTCCTGTCGTTCACAAATGGCAGAAGGTTTAATTAGTAATTCTTTCCCTGAAATGCAAGTGTATAGTGCAGGAACAAAACCCGAAACAGTAAATCCTTTTGCTGTAAAGGCAATGGCCGAAATCGGAATAGATATTTCAAAAAACATTTCTAATCATGCTGATGAATATGCTCATATTGATTTTGATTATGTGTTTACTGTTTGTGATAACGCAAAAGAGATTTGCCCAATATATCCTAAAGCAAAACAATTAATACATCATAGTTTTACTGATCCAGCTGATGCAACAGGTACTGAGCAAGAACAGTTAAAAGTATATGTTGGCGTAAGAGATGAGTTAGCTACTTACTTTACATCCTTTTTTAATAATGAAAATTGACTTGGGTAAAAATCCCTGCTTCTTATTTACTAATCCCTAATAAGTAAATTCAGCTTTATAGTCCGTTGTGTTACCTACATTATCAATTACCTTTAAAGTAAAAATATGTTTTCCTTTGCTGATGTTTTTTTCAATATCAAATCGTAATAGATTACGCTTGTAATCATAATCCATAAGTATCCATTTGCCATCAATTTCTCCTCTGTATGATTTTATACCGCAATGCTTATCTTTTATTGTTAATTTAATGGTGGTTTGGGTATTAAATACTTTCCCTGGAAATATATTTACTCCTTTAATTTCAGGATTTGTTGTGTCAGCTACAATACAAAAATCCCCAAACTCCCTTACTTTTGTTTTTAGAAAACCATTTTCCCAAACTCCACCTATGTGCCAATAGTTTCCTTTCATGTCAGTGGTTGCTATATACGTTTTGCTTTTTAGGGTGTCAGGTACATCAGCTTTAATGGAGAGCGTGTATTTTTTATGTACAGGTATATT
The DNA here is from genome assembly GCA_949511925.1 of Cryomorphaceae bacterium. Taxonomy (GTDB): domain Bacteria; phylum Bacteroidota; class Bacteroidia; order Flavobacteriales; family BACL11; genus UWMA-0277. The sequence goes on from CATEYX010000194.1 coordinate 2,841, forward strand.
GTTGAAATGAACTTGATGAATTTCTCCAAATACACCAGCAACAGAATCGGTAGTATTATAGCGAAACATTAAAGGTTCATATAGGGAGAATTCATCCATATGAAGTTCAATATTCTCTTTTTTAAAGATATTTACTTTGTTAAAGCTAAAAGGGATACTTATGCTGTCTTTTGGTATAGGGCACCTGTTAAGTAAAGGGTTGTTGGTCGATTTAATTTTAAAATCCAACTCAGATACATTGCCGTAAATATCGCCTACTTCTAAGGAAATTGAATGCGTTAATGTATCTTTAATACTTATTATCCCCTGATTTATTAAGTTGCTGTAATTTGTGAGTTTGTTATTGGGTAATATGTAACATCTATGGTATTTATTTTTACTCTCTTTTTTTTCTTTATAATCCACATGAGCATTAATATATCTACTGGTGCTAAAATCTAATTCGTCAACTTTAAATTGGTAACAGATGTTAGTGTCTACGCATAGTTTTATGCTATAGACTCCGTTTTTGTTGTAGCTATCATTTAACTTATCATAAGTAAAAATTCCTACAGCAAAAGCACCATTTATAGTAGGTGTTTCGTCAATTGAATATTTATCATCTTTTTTATTTATAGTAATAATTTTACTTTTTCTGTATCCATCAATAAGAGTGGTGTCTAAAGCATATATTTTTAGTTTCTTTAAGGTAGGAGCAATGTTGTCGGCAATATTAAAGCCAAATTGCAATGGATTTATTGGTCGTTCAGTTTGTGTATCTCTTATTTCAAAATGTAAGTGTGCACCATCACTTCCTCCACTATTTCCTGAAAGTGCAATAAACTCTCCCTTATTTACAGTTAAAGCATCTTTATTTGGATAAAAATTAATTTCAAAACTTTCTTTTTTGTAGTGTTCCTTTTTTACAATACTGTCAATTTTAGTGCTGAATTTTTTCAAGTGGGCATATACTGAAGTATGTCCTGTTTTAGGATGAGTAATGTAAATTGCTTTTCCGTAACCCCAAGTAGAAACTTTTATTCTTGATATATATCCATCAGCAATAGAATATACTTTCTGTCCTTCAACTCCTTGCGTTTTAATGTCAATACCTGCATGAAAATGATTACCCCTTAGTTCACCAAAAGTACCTGAAAGTAACATTCTAAAATCAAGTGGGGCTTGGTAGTCCTGCGCTTGTAGTAAAGTGCTTCCTAAAAGTATGATTATCAATAATAAGGATGAAATTAATTTCATTTAAAAATGGATTTGATGGATAGTTAAAAAGTTCGGTAAATATAACAGCAAAATTATATTCAAAGTATATTTAAAATCCCTAAGTTTGTAACAATTATTTTCAAGTGAAGAATATTGTAAACAACATAGAAGTTAAGCTTGGAAAACTGATTGCTAAGTATCAGCAAGTCAAGCAAGAAAAGTTGATATTACAACAAGAAAATGAGGATTTTGTTTTAAGTTTGAAGTTAAAAGAAATAGAAATTTTAAACTTACAGGAAAAGGTAAAGCTCATGAATATCTCAAAATCGGTTGACGCTTCAAAGCAAGAAGTGAAGGAAACAAGACTAAAGATAAATGAGTATGTACGGGAGATTGATAAATGTATTGCATTATTAAATAAATAGAGTCAAACACAGTGGATAAGTTATCGATAAAATTACATATAGCGAATCGTATCTATCCAATGAAAATTGAGCGAAAGTCGGAAGAATTCATTAGGAATTCTGTTAAGAAAATTGAAGAGCGACTTAAGTTTTATGAGGAAAATTACGCAATTAAGGACAAACAAGATTTACTTGCTATGTGCCTTATTGAATATGCTTCAAAGTTTGAATCTGTAAGTAATAAAAAAGTAGTAGAGGATGATGGTTTAAGCGAAAAATTAGCTGAAATTGAAGCTTTGTTATCTAGTGATATATAAATAGTTCTTTTAAATAAAATAAATTTAATCCCGTATTAATGTTATTGTTAAACTCAACACTTAAAGTATTGGGGATTGACTTAATGTGTTAAAAACAGGCCTCAACCCGAAAGGGTTCTCAATTTGAGACAGTGGAAGTTTGCAATACGTTAGCAACCCTATCCATGTTTGAATGGAGTTTTTCAGTTTTTAGTACGGGATTTTTTAATTAATAAATAATAGAAAATGATAGAAATAATTATAGCAGTAGTTGGGATTTTAATTGGAGGTGGAATTGCTTTTTTTGTTGTAAATAGCAAAAATAATGG
>CATEYX010000195.1 GCA_949511925.1 Cryomorphaceae bacterium
CCATGTTAAAGATTATTAATAAAATTAGATACACAAAAGAATGGCTATTTACTGGAAAAGAACTTAATGAACAAGATAGAGAACCTGCAATAAAAGAAATAGAATATGAAAAGATATAATTTAATACTAAAGAGAGCGTTACTATCAATTCTCTTTTTAATCCTTATAAAGCCTGCATTTTCACAAGACACTTTATCATTAGAAGAAACTTTCTCAATTGCTATAAAAGAAAACCTTGACATTAAGATAAGTGCTAACAATAAAGAAAAGGCAAATAATCAATCAAAGATGGGTAATGCTGGCTTGTTACCTAAAGTTAATTTAATAGGTTCAAGCTCATATAATCAAGGTAAAACAACCCTTGATTTTGCAACAAATGATTTTCCTAATGTAAAAGATGCATCCTCAGAATCATCAAATATTAATGGTGCAATAGAAATTAGCTACAATGTATTTAATGGCTTAGGATCTATTTATACTTATAAAAAACTTAATAAACAAAATGATTCAAAATCAATAAAGCTTCAGATACAAATTGAACAAACATTAATTCAAAGTGCAAAAAATTATTATGACATAGCATTTTTACAAGAGCAATATTCAATAAACATAAAACTTGTTGAAATTTCACTTGAAAGATATAAAAGAATTAAAATACAAAATGAATTTGGGAATGCTTCACATCTTGATGTACTAAGTGCTGAAATTGATCTAAATAGTGATAGTGTCAATCTAATAAATACATCAGTAGAGTTAAATAATTCAAAGAATATTCTAAATCAGATACTCAATAGAAAAATTGATACTGATTTTATGGTTATTCAAAAAGTGAATATAAATAAGGATTTGGAATACTTAAAACTTAAAGAACAAGTTATCAATAACAATAACTATATTCTATTACAACAAAATAAATTAGAGATTGCAAAGACGGATAAAAAAATAAATAGAAGTCATTTTATGCCAAAAATTAATTTAAGCGGACAGTATGGATACAGTAGTATGCAAAGTAATACAAGCATCATAACAGATCAAACTAATTTAGGAACTACAGGATATATTAATTTATCATGGAACTTATTTGATGGTTTTTCAAAGAATTCAATGTTACAAAACGCTAAAATTGACATTGAATCTAACAAACTACAATTAGAAGGTGTTAAAAATGAAATAGATAAAGATTTAAGCAATACATTTAATCAATACACTAATAATATAAATTTAATAGAAATAGAGACAAGAAATCTAGTATCTGCTGAAAAGTTCTTTACAAGAGCGAAAGAGCAGTACTATCAAGGACAGTTAAGTAGAAATGATTTTAGAATAGCTCAAGCTGACTTAGGTCGATCAAAAAATAGATTAAATAGAAGTAATTATATTACAAAAATTGCAGAATTAAATTTATATAGATTGTCAGCACAAATTATTCAAATTAAAAGTGAAAAAAAATAAGCTTAAGCTCACTCAACTATTTAGATTCCTATAAACTGAAAGATCGTTAAATTATTTTTTTGGAATAAATAAAATACTTAATGAATTGACGCAATGCCTAATGTTTTTATCTGTTAATCCTTCACCTTCAAAAATATGACCAAGATGTCCATCGCAATTTGAACAACATATTTCAATACGCTTCATTCCCAAACTATAATCCTGTTTTCTAATTATTGCCTTATCAATTTCATCATCAAATGATGGCCATCCACAATTAGATTTAAATTTTGAATCTGAATTAAATAAAGGATTATTACAAGCTTTACACACATATATTCCATTATCAGTATTGGAAAGATAAATACCTGACCATGCTCTTTCTGTGCCTTTTTTAACAATAATTTCTCTTTCCTCTAAAGTAAGATCATCAAAATAATTAGAAGACTTAATCACTTTCTCTTGAGCAATTAAACCAAAGGGCAAATAACATAATATAAGTAATAAGTTTTTTATCAATCTATTGTTTGTTTAGTATCAGTTCATATTCTTTAAACCTATGTTCTCGTATTGGTCGAGTTCTTGGCTCTGTATTAAAATGTAATAGAAGGCAAGGTTTTATTTTTTTATATGATTCAAGATATTCATAATCTACTAGCTCTTTATTTCTAATTCTCATTTTAATCTGATTATGATAAGGAAACATAGATTTATTTAATTGAATAAAACTATTGCTTTAATGATGTATTATTTTTATCAATATCATCTAGCTTTTCAAGAATATCACTTGCTTCTTTTTCTAACTTATCACTTTCTTTGCGATTTGTTTTAGATAAAACATATGCTTGTTCCTTAATCTTTTTATATAACTCTGTTAACTTTTCCTTCTCTGATTTTTTTTTAAATAATCCAAACATTTTATAGTATTTTTTATATTGCAAACTTATGAAATCTTTAACTTAAAATTAGTACTCTTAATAAGAATTTAGCAGCTAATTAATTTACTAAAGCAAGTTATTTTTGAAAAAGTTTTATTTTTGCATTTATAAAAAAATTAAGTATGAATCAATCAAGAGAATTTGATATTATTATTTGGGGTGCTTCAGGATTTACCGGAAGATTAGTTACATTATATCTATTTGAAAAATATGGCACAACTGGAGACTTAAAGTGGGCAATGGGAGGTAGAAATTTAACTAAACTTGAAAAAGTAAGATCTGAAGTAGCTGATAAGAATGTACCGTTAATCATTGCAGACAGTAATGATAAAGTTAGTTTACTTAATATGGTTAATCGAACTAAAGTTATTTGCACTACAGTTGGACCCTATGCAAAATATGGCTCTAATTTGGTAGAAGCTTGTATTAAATCTCACATCCATTATTGTGATCTAGCAGGAGAAGTTCAGTGGATGCATAAAATGATTGATCGCCATCATGAAGAAGCTAAAATCAATGGATCTAAAATTGTACATGCCTGTGGATTTGATTCTATCCCTTCAGATATGGGCGTTTATTTCATACAAAGAGAAGCTAGAGCTAAAAGAGGGATTATAGCACAAAAAATTAAAATGAGAGTAGCTGCTATTAGTGGTGGAATAAGTGGCGGCACTTATGCAAGCTTAAGCCAAGTTATAGAAGAAGCTCAAAAAGATAAGATGGTTTATAAAATCTTAGATAATCCATATGCTTTAAATCCAATTAATGAACAATTTGGAAAAGATAAATCAGATTTAAAAAATGTTATTTTCGATAACGTATCTCATAGCTGGATAGGTCCCTTTATTATGGCAAGTATTAATACAAAAGTAGTTAGACGCAGTAATTTTTTAAGTAGTTATTCTTATGGAAAGAAATTTAGATATGATGAAGCTGTATCTTTTGGGAAAGGTTTTTCTGGAAGAATAAAAGGAATTATTAGCACTATTATAATTGGACTATTTATGTCTGCTAAATATGGGTCATTATTTAAAAAAGGTTTAGATCTACTTTTTCCTATTTCTGGAGAAGGACCAACAAAGAAAAAAATGGAGCAGGGATTTTATAATCTAAGATTTTATATCACATTAGAGGATGGTTCAAATGCATTCGCAAATGTCACTGGTGATATGGATCCGGGATATGGATCAAGTTCTAAGATGTTAGCTGAATCAGCTGTATGTCTAGCGAAAGATAAATTATCAAATACTAGTGGTGTTTTGACGCCTTCTGTAGCTATGGGAGATTCTCTTTTAAAAAGATTAGAAAAAAATGCTGGTTTAACATTTAGTTATAAATAGTAGCAGAATTGAAACCGTAGACTAAATAATTTTTAAAAAAAGTTTGAACTTAGGACTGTATGGCCAAGTAAAGATAAACCCACACAATTAAGTTTGTAACTATCATTACAAGGTTAATAATTTATAATCAGTCTAAACTATAACTTCAGATTTCAAACAGATTTCAAACTTACTTTTGCCAAAGAAAAAAAAAAAAAATGATCGGACTTATCAGTATAAATTACAAGCATGCACCACTAGATATACGAGAGCAGTTTGATTTTACTGATGATCAAAAATTAAATTTTCATCACATACTAAAAAGGAATCATAAAGTAGAAGGCTTAATGATTCTTTCCACTTGCAATCGTACCGAGATTTATTTTGAGTACGAAAATCATATTGGCCATGAAAGTAAACTAATGCATGCAGTGTTAAAAGCATTAGTAGATTTTAAGTCCTTTAATGAAAGTTTATCTCCTTATTTAGAAAAGAAAACTAACAAAGATGTTACAGAACACATCTTCAGAGTAATAGCTGGTTTGGAGTCCATGATTGTTGGTGAATACCAGATTGTGGAACAACTAAAAGATGCTTACAACTTTGCAGAAAACAAAAAAATGCTTGGACCAATTATTAGCAGAATGGTTCAAAAAGCATTTGAAACAGGAAAATATATCCGAACTCATACCAATATTGATAAAGGAGCTATTTCGGTAAGTTACGCTGCGATTGAGAAAGTAGCGCAAAATTTTGATATTTCTAAAATTAAAACACTTTGTGTTGGGGCAGGTGAAACAGGAGCTTTAACTGTTCAGTATTTGGATAAAAAAGGATGTAAGGATATTACTGTCACAAATCGGACTTTTAGTAAAGCAGCAGAATTAGCCAATCAATTTAATATAAAAGCAATTCCTTTTCAGGAATTAAAAACCAGCTTATCAGAAGTGGATGTAGCACTTTTTTCTACTGCATCCAAAAAATCCTTATTAACGATAGAAGATGTGAAAAAGGTTATGCTAACTAGAGAAAAAGAAATCTTATTTATTGACATGTGTGTCCCTAGAAATTTATCCAAAGAAATTGGAGATATTGACGGGATAAGCTTAGTCAATATTGATGGTTTAAAAGACATGGTGAATACAAATTACAATAAAAGAAAAAGTGAGGTAATAAAAGCAGAGAATTTCATTGCTGATTTTCTGATAGAGTTTGAAGACTGGGCATCATCAAGACAGTTGCGCCCTTCAATTCTATCTTTAAAAAATCAGTTTGATGAGTTGATAGATTCAGATACTGAAAAATGTATCTGTTGTAATAAATCATTAAAGAATTGTGAGCAGTTTTCACATTATCAATCTAGGTTAAGTAAAAAATTTGCTGGACGACTAATTCAGCAAATAAAGAAAGTAAGTAACCACGGAAAAAATGAGCAAGCGCTTGAAATAATAAATCAAATATTTTCCGATGACAAGTAAATTAATAATAGGTACGAGAGGGAGTAAACTGGCTTTATTTCAGGCAAATTTAGTGAAAAGTAAATTAAAGACAGCTTATCCATCTTTGGAAGTAGTAATAAATATTATCAAAACTAAAGGAGATAAAATATTAGATATAGCACTAAGCAAAATTGGGGATAAAGGTTTTTTTACTAAAGAAATCCAAGATTCATTATCTAAAAAAGAGGTAGATATTGCAGTACATAGCTTAAAGGATTTACCTACTGAATCACCAAAAGGAACACAGTTAGGAGCAATTATGGAAAGAGCAAACCATAGAGATGTTTTGGTGAGTGTAGATGGAAAAAAACTAGCTGACTTCACTTCAGGTGATAAAATTGCAACTTCTTCACTTAGGAGAAAATCGCAATTAATACGACTAAATAAAGAAGTTCAAGTTGTAGAAATTAGAGGCAATGTAGACACCCGGATTCGTAAAATGCAAGATGGACATTGCCAAGGGATGATAATGGCAGCAGCAGGAATTGAGCGTTTGGGTTTACAGGAACACATCACTGAATATTTAAACGAAACTCAAATGTTAACTGCACCAGGACAAGGTGCAATTGCTCTTGAAATAAGAGAGGGAGATAATGAAATATTGGATATTTTATCTGTTTTAAATCATAAGAAATCATCAATTTGTGTTACAGCTGAAAGATCTTTTTTAAATAGATTAGAAGGTGGTTGTCAAATTCCATTTGCAGCACATGCGACTTTAAATGGAGATATCTTAACAATTGAAGGATTGGTAGCCACTTTGGACGGAAGAAAAATACAGAGAGAAAAAATTATAGGCAATAGCAAAGATGCGATTCAATTAGGAATTGATTTGGCAAATTCTATTCAAGATAATGGTGGGAACGAAATTTTAGAAGAAGTAAAAAGAGAATTGAATAATTGATTTTATCTAATAAACATATTATTTTGACACATTATGGAGGTACAGATTGTTTCCAAATTTTAAAGGAATATGGGGCCGTCTTGCATCATTTCCCTATGGTTAATATTATTACAAAATCGAATATAAAACCTTTTAATCTTTCTGATTTTGATTATTATATTTTTACTTCCAAAAATGGAGTGAATTCTTTTTTTAATTTGGATTTTGTAAAAGGAAAAATAATAAATACACTTTGTTTAGGGGAGAAAACAAAAGTTGCTTTATTAGAAAATGGTTTAGAACCTGTTTTTGTTTCTAATGAAAGTTATGCCGATAATTTGATTGCTGAATTATTAAACAATCAAATGATAGAAAATAAAAAGGTATTATTAGTTTTAGGAAATTTGGCAGACAATAGAATTGAGGAAAGACTAAGTTCTATTTGCAAAGTAACAAGATTAGATGTTTACAATACCAATTTAGAAACTAAAAAAAAGAAAGAACTTACTACTTTGTTAAAGGATAAAAATACAATTTCAATTTTTACTTCTCCATCTTCATTTCAGGCTTTCACTAGTTTGTATGATTCAGAAAAAACTACTCTGGTAACTATCGGTACAACTACTTCCAAATATATTAAAATATCAGGATTTGCATCTGAAATCATTTCAGAAAAACAAACTTATGAGGGGATTTCAAAAGCAATTATCAGCTATTATGAAACTAAAAATATAAGTATATGAGTTTTCCAAAAACAAGATTAAGAAGACTAAGATATAATCCTATATTAAGGAATTTAGTAAGTGAAACTTCTGTTTCAGTAAATGATTTAATTTATCCCATATTTGTATGTGAAGGAGAAAATATAAAGAAAGAAATTTCATCTATGCCAGGACAATTTCAACTTTCGATTGACAATGCAGTGGAACTTTGTAAAACAGCAGTGATTAAGGGAGTAAAAAGTATTCTATTATTTGGAATTCCGGCAGAAAAAGACGAACACGGACATTTAGCATGCTCAGATAGTAGCATAGTACAAAGAGCAATAAAATCCATTAAAAAAGAGTGTGAAAATATCTTACTAATTGCTGACATATGTAACTGTGAATATACTACGCACGGACATTGCGGTACAATAATTGATGGAGATGTAGATAATGATTCCACTCTAGAAACCTTAGCAGCACAATCGGTTTCATTAGCAAAAGCTGGAGCGGATATTATTGCACCGTCTGACATGATGGATGGTAGAGTCGGAATAATCAGAACAGCATTAGATAATGCGGGTTTTGAAAAGATTCCAATTTTATCTTATGCAGTAAAATATTCATCTGCATTTTATGGTCCTTTTCGTGATGCAGCAGATAGCTCACCAACCTTTGGAGATAGAAAAACTTATCAGATGAATCCTGCTAATACTAATGAAGCAATCCGTGAAGCAGAACAAGATGTCTTTGAGGGAGCAGATATGTTAATGGTAAAGCCTGCACTAAGTTATTTGGATGTTATTTCTAAAGTAAAACAGAATTTTGATTTGCCATTAGTTGCCTATAATGTAAGTGGTGAATATGCTATGGTAAAAGCTGCAGCAACTAATAATTGGATAGATGAACAAAAAATAATTATGGAAATTATGACTTCTATAAAAAGAGCTGGAGCTGATATTATTATTACTTATCATGCACTAGAAGTTGCAGATATTTTAAATAAAAACAAATGAATCTAAAAAAATCTAAAACAGCATTTAAGGATGCTGAAAAAGTAATTCCTGGAGGAGTAAATTCACCTGTACGCGCTTTTAAAAGTGTGAAGTGCAGTCCTATTTTTATATCCAAAGCCAAAGGAAGTAAAATAACTGATATTGATGGTAACACATACATAGATTTCGTTTCTTCCTGGGGTCCAATGATATTAGGACATGCCCATGATGATATTTTGCAGGCTATTAACGAAACTGCTGCTAAAGGAACAAGCTATGGTGCTCCAACTATTTTGGAAACCTTAATGGCTAAAAAAATAATTTCCATGATTCCTTCTATTGAAAAAGTAAGGATGGTTAATTCTGGAACTGAGGCCACAATGAGTGCCATTAGACTTGCACGTGGATACACTAAGAAGGAGTATATAATTAAGTTCTCAGGAAATTATCATGGTCATGGAGATAGTTTCCTAATTAAAGCTGGCTCAGGAGCTATGACTCTTGGCCTACCTGATAGTCCAGGAGTAACTAAAAACACAGCTAAGGACACATTAATAGCTAATTATAATAACCTGGAATCGGTGGAAAGCTTATTGATTGATCATTCCAATAAGGTATCTGCAATTATTGTAGAGCCTGTAGCTGGAAATATGGGGCTAGTATTACCAAATAAGGATTTTTTACAAGGTCTTAGAGAACTTTCTGATAAATATAACTGTTTGTTAATTTTTGATGAAGTTATGACAGGCTTTAGATTAGCTCGCGCAGGGGCTCAAGAATATTATAATGTTAAACCAGACATTACCACCTTAGGTAAAATTATAGGAGGCGGACTTCCGGTTGGAGCTTATGGTGGCAGTAAAGAAATAATGGATTTCTTAGCTCCCAATGGTCCAGTTTATCAAGCAGGAACTCTCTCTGGAAATCCTCTTGCAATGTCAGCAGGACTAACAGTTTTAAACAAATTAGATACTGATTTTTACGAAAAGCTTGAAATTATTTCAAAATCTATCCATCAAGGCTTGTTAGAAAATATAAAAGCTACTAACACAAAAGCAGTAATAAATAGAAATGGTTCTATGCTAACACTATTTTTTACAGATAAAAAAGAAATAAATAACTATGAAGATGCAATTTGTTGCGATAAGGAAAAATTTGCTGATTACTTTCAACTAATGCTTGAACAAGGTATCTATTTACCTCCCTCCCCTTATGAGTGCTTGTTTTTTTCTTCTGCACTTGATAAGAACGATATAGATAAATTTATAAACGCTAATAAAATAGCTCTAGAAAAACTTAATACATGAATTCGATTTTCTTAGATACATTAAATAAAAAAGATACACATAGACCTCCAGTTTGGTTTATGAGACAAGCAGGTAGAATTTTACCTTCCTATCAAGCATTAAAGAAAATGCATTCTTTTTCAGATTTAATGAATAATCCAGAACTAGCAGCAAAGGTTACTTTATTGCCAATTAATGATTTGGGAGTAGATGCGGCTATTTTGTTTTCAGATATTCTGATTGTTCCTGAAGCACTTGGTATGGGTTTAGAGTTTACTGAAAAGGGACCAATTTTTTCGAAACCTTTAACGCAATTTGAAAAACCATCAGAACAGTTAATTGTGGACAGAAGTAAACTCACACATGTTTATGATAATATTGATGAAATTATTAATATTCGTCCAGAAAACACTCCATTAATTGGTTTTTGCGGGGGACCATTAACTACTTTCTGTTTTATGTTTAGAGGACATGCAAGAGACGTAACATTTAATGATGCCATTAAATTTATGTATTCTAATCCTTCAGAAAGCAAAAAGATAATTGATGCTCTTACGGAACTCTCCATTGAATACGCCTTAAAACAAGTGGAGCATGGAATAGAGTGTTTTCAGTTGTTTGAAACTTACGGAGGGTTAATTCCTGAGAAAATGTATATCGAATTGATGCTTCCTGCTTCCAAACGAATTCTTAATGCAGTAAGAGATAAAGGGATACCAACGATTTATTTTCCAAAGAATTTTAGTGGAGGCTTAAAACATATAAATAAAGACATTTGTGATTTTGTAAGTATCGATTGGCAAACTCCTATTGAAACGGCAAGAGCTTTAGTAGACAAATCAGTAGGACTACAAGGAAATATAGATCCAAGATTACTGTATGCAGATGAGAGTGTAATTGAAAAACACTTACAAGGGATGATTCCTTTTGGTAGAGATAATCAAGATTGGATTTTCAATTTAGGGCACGGATTTTTACCAGATATTAAAATGGAAAAAGCAAAATTTGTAGTGGATTGGATTAAAGAAACAAACTGGAACAGGTAAAAATGAAAATAGACGATAAATTCTTAAAAAAATACAATAAGTCAGGGCCAAGATATACTTCTTATCCTCCTGCAACTTTCTTTACTCCTGAGTATAAAAATGAGGATTTGAAGAATTCTGTTATTGTATCAAATGATGAATATCCTCAGAATATTTCAGTCTATATTCACATACCATTTTGTCCTCAGTTATGTCATTTTTGTGGATGTACTACCGAAACTGGTTTTACTAAACCTTTCTTGAATAGATATGTAGATGCAATTATAAAGGAGATACAATTTGTTGCAAAGGAAATTGATCCAAATCGAAAGTTAACCCAAGTACATTGGGGAGGTGGTACCCCTAATGCAATCGCTTATAATCATATTGAAAAGATTACAAATGCGATAAAAGATAATTTTACTTTTAGAGACGATTATGAAATGGCTATTGAGTGTAGTCCTGCTTATTTTGAATTTAAACATATTGAATTATTAAAAGAATTTGGTTTCAATAGAATCTCTTTAGGTATACAGGATTTTAGGCAGGATGTATTGGACGCTATCAATCGAAAAGGTCCAAAGTTGCCAATAGGAGAAATTATTAATAAAATAAAAAAAGAAGGATTTACAGGAACGAATATTGATTTAGTCTATGGTTTACCATTGCAAACTGTGGAGAGTTTTAACAATACAATTGATAAGGCTATTGCTTTAGATACTGATAGAATTGTTACCTTCTCATACGCACATGTTCCTTCTGTTATTGAAAGGCAAAAAGTGTTGGAAGAAATTGGTTTTCCATCAGCAGAGGATAAAGCACAGATGTACCAAAATGCATACAATAAATTTACTGATGCAGGCTATGTTGCGATAGGAATGGATCATTTTGCAAAACCACATGATGAGTTTGCAATTGCTTTAAAAAACAAGGATTTACATAGGAATTTTCAAGGTTATTGCACAAGGGCAACCACTGGGCAAGTATTTGGATTTGGAGCCTCTTCAATTTCACAATTGCATTCAGCTTATAGTCAGAATGAGAAAAATGCAGCACGCTATATTAATCTTATTGAAAAGGACAGCTTAGCGGTTATAAGAGGCTATCAAATGACAGAAAGAGATAAGGTTGTCAGGCAGATGATAAATGAGGTCATGTGCAACTATTATGTAGATGTAAATATAGTGGCGAAAGATTTTGGAATTACAACTGCTCAAGTGTATGATGCAGTGGAATTTTCTATGGAAAAATTTAATGAATTCATTAAGGACGGGCTGATGGAGATAACTGGAAATGAGATTAAAGTAAATGAAATGGGTAGATTGGTTATCCGAAATATTGCTATGAAATTTGACCCATTATTAACTAAAGGAGTTGGCAGTTATTCAAAAACAATTTAATTATGAAAGGACTATTAATGGTGAACTTAGGTTCTCCTGACAGTACAAACGTTAAAGATGTAAAAAAGTATCTTGATGAATTCCTGATGGACAAGAGAGTTATTGGTAAGAGTTATTTATTTAGATTTTTATTAGTAAAAGGGATTATTTTAAATTTTAGACCTAAGAAATCAGCTGCTGCGTATAAAAAGATTTGGTGGAAAGAAGGATCCCCTCTAATTGTATTATCTCAGCGACTCTTTGATAAGGTTAAGGAATTAATTACCATACCTTCAGCTCTAGCAATGCGCTATGGCTCCATGTCTATTTATAATGGAATTCATGAATTAGATAAGAAAGGAGTTGATGAGATTATCGTTCTGCCTTTATATCCTCATTATGCTATGTCTTCATATGAGTCAGTAGTTGTTAAAGTTGAAGAGGAAATTTCAAAAAATTTCAGTCACATCAAAACTAAAGTTATTCCTGCATTTTATAATGATCCTTTGTATCTTAAAGCAATGATTAACAATATTAAATCGCACTTGAAAGATATAGATTATGATTATTTGCTTTTTTCATATCATGGACTACCAGAGAGTCATTTAAGAATTTCGGACCCTACTAATTTTCACTGTCAAGGAAACTCATGCTGTGAAAAAGGTTCTGTAGCTCATAATACTTGCTACAAACATCAAGTATTTGAAACCACAAAGTCAATTGCTCAAGCTTTAAACTTAAAAAAGGGTTCATATAGTAATGCTTTTCAATCTAGATTAGCTAATGAGCCATGGCTAAAACCTTATACAGATTCAGAGCTTAAAAGGTTAGCAAATGAAGGTTTTAAAAAGATGGTTGTGATTACCCCTGCTTTTGTTACTGACTGTCTTGAAACACTTGAAGAAATTGCAATGGAAGCTAAAGAAGAGTTTATAGAAGCTGGAGGAGAAACATTTAATTATATCCCATGTCTTAATGATAATGATGAATGGGCAGATGTAATAAGTAAGTGGTCTGAAAAATACTAATGAGTTATTTATATTTTAAATCTCTGCACCTTATTTTTATGGTTTGCTGGTTTGCAGGGCTATTTTATGTAGTACGTTTATTTATTTACCACAAGGAAGCCCAAACAAAAGAAGAAAATGTAAAAGAAATTCTACAACCTCAATATACTTTAATGAGTAAACGATTACTAAGTATTATTACTTGGCCATCAGCATTTTTAACAACCTTTTTTGGAGTTAGTATGTTAATAGATAACCCAACATACTTGCAACAAAATTGGATGCATATAAAACTTTCTTTCATATTACTGTTATGGCTGTATACTTATAGCTGTCAGATAATTCTTAATCAAATAAAAATTGGTCAAATTAAGATTAGTGAAATAAAATTAAGAATATGGAATGAGGTAGCTACTTTGATAATGTTTGCCATCATTTTTATGGCAGTATTGAGAAATAGCATCTCATGGATCTACGCTACATTCTCTTTAGTTGGACTGGCAGTATTACTAATGATTTCAATAAAGCTGTACAAGAAATATAAAACTAAATAAGACCAAACTTACAAAGTTCTAATCTAAAATGATGTTATCGATTAGAAGCTTGAAATTTTCATCTTTTTTATTTCCAAATAGAAATGTAATCTGTTCAAAATAATCACTATTGAAATTTTTAATATCTAATTTTCTACCACGAAAAGAAGCATACATTTCTTTTATAGGTATAGTTACAGTTTCCCACTCCCCTGAAGTTTTAAATGAAATAATATATGAGTAATAATCATCTCTATTAGCTTTAATTCTAAACTGATAATCCTTTCCATCACCTTTTATTTTTATTTGAAAATGAGTATTATCCTTAACAAATATCTTCTTACAGTTAAACCTTAAAGAAGAAAAACCACCATTATTAGCTGTTGATATTCTACCTTCAAAAACTCCATTTCCATCATTTTCAATAATTAAATTACTTGATGATATGCCTCCCATAACATCATCATTAACAATTACCCAATTTTTTAAATCTGAGTTATTATCAAAATTATAAATCATATTTTGAGACATAAGAGTATTCGTTTTAAAAATTAATAATATTAAAAAATAACTTGAAATAAATAATAGTTTTTTCATAACACAAACTTACTTAAAAATCTATTAATATAAATCTAGTGTCTTTTTTTTCTAAAACTTTTTTGATCACTTCTTGCCATAAGTATTTTCATTCAATAATCTAATACTTTTCCTGTTTCTAAAAAAATGAAGTTGATCACTTAATTAGCTTCAATAACACAATAAAAATAAATATATTGAAAGTGTTGTTAAAAATACATACGTGAATACTGATTAAATCCATTCATTTTTAATTAGTTAAAAATAATTGTGGCAGTGAGGAGGAAAAAATATTAGATCTTCTTCTTCAAAGCTAACATAAATAACTTCTTCTTTTTTAAAAGGCTTTAGGCTAAACACATTCCACGTTTCTCCATTATAGTCAGTTGTTATACTATACTCTTTTCCTTGAAAAAGAGATTTTTTAACTATTAAGGCTATTTTAGATTTTTCTTCGATTTTAATTTTTTCTGCCCTTATATAATAAGATTCTCCTTCTTTTTCATATTTATTAATACCTCCAAGTATCCTTGCACAATAGCAATTAGCTGGTTTACAATACATTTCAACAGGGTTGTCGTATTGCTGAAGCTTTCCAGCTTTAAAAACTAAAATTTTATCAGCAATATTAAGAGAGTCTTTAATATCATGGGTTACTAAAATAGTTGTAGTTTTTGTAGCCTTAATTATTTGATATATTTCATCAATAATACTATGCTTTATCCCGGCGTCTAAACTGCTAAAAGGCTCGTCTAACAGTAGGAGATCAGGCTCTCTTATCAAAGCTCTAGCAATACAAGCTCTTTGCTGTTCTCCACCGGATAACTCGTGCGGGTATCTTTTTATTAAACTATTTAAATTTGTTAAATCTAACATATAATCTAATTTCTTCAGGAATCTCTTATCTAAATTAAATACAATATTCTCTTTTAGAGTAAGGTGAGGAAACAGAGGATAATCCTGAAAAACAAAACCAATATTTCGTTTTTGAGGAGGTACAAAAATATCTTTATTGTTTAATACTTTTTCATTAAGCTCTATAGAGCCAGAATTTATTGATTCAAGACCAGCAATACATTTTAAAAATGTACTTTTTCCAACCCCACTTTCTCCAAGAAAAGAAACAATCTCTCCTTTTTCTACAGAAAAATTTAAAGAAGATATTAGAGGTTGTTCTTTGTTATAGAACTTAACAAGATTATTTACTTTAAGATGCATTTATCTGTTTGTTTATAATAGATTTTAAAACAATGAGCATTACTGCTCCTATTGATATTATTGCCAAAGAATAAACTGCTGACTCCATCAGCATTTCTTCAATTGCAAACTGATATGTTTGAGTTGCTAAGGTATCAAAATTAAACGGCCTTAAAATCAAAGTTATGGGAAGCTCTTTTAAAAGGTCAACAAAGGTAACAATAAATGCAATTGCAAGAGCAAGCTTATTTATTGGAAAATGAATTTTTTGAAGAATTTTGAATGGTCCAAGTCCAAGTGTTTTTGCTGTATCGTCAAAAGATTCTGGATGTTTTTCTAGACTAGATTTTATTGGAGATTTCCCAACAGCTAAAAATCGAAAAACATAAGCGTAAATTAAAACAGAAAAAGATCCAACAAGAGAAAAAGACTGAAGCATAGACACTTTAGTAAAAAGGAGTATAACAGCCAAACCAATTACAGCACCAGGAATTACATAACCTAAAGAAGTTGCCTGACCAATAAAAGAGCTGATTTTGAGCTTAGATATTTTCTCAACATATAAAAACAAGAGAGATATGCATATAATTATAGCAGAGGAAAAAACAGAAATAACAATAGAATTTTTACTTAGAATATACAATGTTGTAAAGTCTATTTTATCAAAGTAAAGAATACAATTATTTAACACATAAGAAAAAGGGATTAAGAAGCCTACAATAAAAGGAAATGAACAGATCATATATATATATAATCTTTTAAAACCTAAAGGCTTGTTTAGTTTTTCAATTTTAGAGTTTGACGAATAATAAAACTTCGATTTCCTTGATAAAACTTTTTGAATAATTAAAAAAACAAAAACAATAAGCAAAAGCAAACAAGCTAGTTGAATAGCCGTATTTTCATCACCCATAGAAAACCAGGCTCTAAAGATTCCTGTAGTATAAGTATTGACACCAAAGTACTTGACAGCACCATACTCATTTAAAACCTCCATTATAACAAGAAAAAGTCCAGAAAAAATAGCTGGTTTTGAGAGGGGTAGAATAACCTTAAAAAACAATCTTGCTCCTGATAACCCAAGGTTTTTAGACATATTTATGTAGCTTGAGCCAATAAGGCTAAAAGAGAGTCTACATGCAGTATAAATATAAGGATATAGGGCAAGCCCTAAAATAATGCCAAGAATCTCTATTTGGAGATAGTCTTTGTTAACAAGCTCTGCCAAATTTGGGGATATTTTCCTTAAAAAGGACTGAATTGGCCCAGTAAAACTAAGAATATCACTATAGGTAAAAGCCATTATATATGTTGGTATTGCCAAAGGTAGATAAAGGGCAATATCAAAAAACTTTCTTAACCTAAAAGTATAGTTGCTAATAAACCAAGCAGGAATTATTCCAAAAACAAGAGAGAAACTGCCAGTAAGAAAAACAAGATAGAGAGTGTTTAGGCTATAATCGAGTAAAAGAGTGTCCCACAAATAAGAAAATGCGCTTTTTTCAATGTTAAAAACATTAGAAAATAAAAAAACCAAAGGGAGCAATAAAACTATTGAAATAAAAAAACTGACTATTAACCACCTTTTGTTCTGACTTTTTAATAATTTATTTATTATTTCCAACCCGACTTATCAAATATTTCAATAGCTCTTTTTCTAAAAACACCAAGCTGATTTAGGTCTAGTTCATCTCTCTTAAAATTACCCCAATTACTTACAATATCTGAAGGCTTAACATTAGGGTTAACAGAATATTCAAAGCTAGTATTTACATACCTGTTTTGGGCAGATTCTTCAGTAAGAAACTCAATCAATTTAAGTGCATTCTCTTTATTTGGAGAATTTTTTGCGAGACCAATACCAGAAACATTAATATGGGTGCCACTCTCACCTTCCCCTTGATTAGGGAAAAATACTCCTACAGATTTTCCTGCCTTTAATTCTTCTTCTTTTTCGGAAGAAAGCAGTAGACCTATGTAATATGAATTTACAATAGCAATATCTCCCTGACCAGCAGCAATCGCCTTGACCTGATCTCTATCATTTCCCTTAGGGTCTCTTGCAAAGTTTCTAACTAAACCAGAGGCCCAATTAGTTGCGCTTTCAACACCCTTATTTGCAACAATAGAAGATAAAAGCGCCTGATTATAAGCATTTGAAGAAGATCTTACAAGGATTTTGTTTTTCCATTTATCATCTGTAAGGGAAGAATAAGTGCTTAGCTCTTCAGCATTAACACGATCCTTACTATAAACTAAAATACGAGCTCGGTAAGTAATTGGCACCCAGAATCCATTAATATCTTTAAGGTCATCACTTATATTGGAATTGATTTTTTCATTAGAAATTTTCTGCAATAAATCTAATTCACTTGCTTTTTGAAGTTTTCCTGCATCTACAGATATAAATAAATCTGCTGGACTATTGCTTCCTTCGTTTTTTAAGCGCTCTATCAATTCATCTGCATTAGCTTTAATAACATTAACTTTTATACCAGTTTCTATCTCAAAAGCTTCATACTGCTTTTCATCAACAGTATAGTGTCTTTGGCTATACAAGTTAACCTCATTAGAGGTTTTTTGCTCAGTATTGCAGCTTGAAAGTGCTAAGAAAGCGACTATGATTAATGTTGTTCTTTGAGCCAATAGGACTCCCATTTTTCTATGTAATATTATTTTCATTTTTTTTTGCAAACATATAATATATTATAAAGAATCAATCTAAATAAAAAATAATTTTAGCTAAATATAGAACTATAAAAAAAAATTATCGAAAAAAGACATAGACTAGGTAATAGACTTATTTTTCTTAATCTTACTAATGATAGAATATGCTATAGCCTTAAATGGATTAAATAAGTTTTTAAATAAAGAATCAAATTTAGAATTATCCTTGTCTGCCCCAAAACTAATTCGGCCTACTGATTTGGATAAAACTAGCGTACCCAACATCCAGTCCCAAAGTGCAAACTTTGAACCCATATTTTTACTAAAATGTTTAGGGTTATTACTATGATGAATTTGATGTTGAAATGGACTAATTAAGATATGCTCTAAAAATTTTGGATACTTTAATTTAACATGAGAATGTCTAAGATTAGCTCCTAAAAGTAGAAAAATAAAATGAAAGACATTTACTCCTAAGAAAACTAACTTATCAATTTGGTGAG
>CATEYX010000196.1 GCA_949511925.1 Cryomorphaceae bacterium
AGCGGATTATCAGATAATTTTAATGAATCAGTAGAACTTTTTGAAACAATACTAGCAGGTGCAGTTGCTGATGAAGAGGCTTTGGCTGAATTAAAAATGAGTATTCTTAAAAAGAGAGCTGATGCTAAACTTGACAAACAAGTTATCCTTTGGAGAGCAATGGGTAATTATGCTAAGTATGGAGTTAATTCATCTTTTATGAATATTCTTTCAGAAGAAGAATTAGGTAATGTTTCATCAACTGAGTTGTTGGACTTAATACATAACTTAACTTCTTACGAGCATAGAATACTCTATTATGGGCCTGATGAAATGGTAGCCGTAGAGGATAAATTAACAGCTTTGCACACGACTAATACTGAGCTGAAAGCAATTCCTGCTAAAAAAGAATTTGTTGAAAATAATATGGACAAGCCTTTAGTGTATGTTGTGGATTATGACATGAAACAAGCTGAGGTGATGATGTTAGCTAAAGGAGATAAATTGAATATTGATGAGTATGCTATTATCAAATATCACAATGAATATTTTGGTGGCGGAATGAGTTCTATTGTATTTCAGGAAATGAGAGAATCTAAAGCTTTAGCTTATTCGGTGTATAGTACTTATACTATCCCCTCTGACAAAGATGATTCGCATTACTTAATGAGTTATATTGGTACGCAAGCTGATAAATTAGCTGACGCAATGGTAGGGATGACTGAATTATTGGATGTTATGCCAGAAGCTGAAGCAAATATGAATAATGCTAAAGAGGGTATAGAGCAAAAAATAAGAACGGAAAGATTAACAAAATCAAGAGTACTTTCTGAATATGAAAATGCACAAAAATTAGGCGTTGACTACGACATTAGAAAAGATGTTTATAAGGGAGTTGAAAATTTTGATATGTCAAGTTTAAGAGATTTCCATAATTCACATATTGCTAATGGAACAAGGGTAGTCATGGTGCTTGGTGCTAAGGACGATTTGGACTTAGAAGTGTTAAAACAATATGGAGAAATAAAACACTTAACTTTAAAAGATGTATTTGGTTACTAATTTTAAGTTTACGAACTTTAAAACTTTAGAAAAATAATAGAATAATGAGCAGTCAGAAGTCAAAGATAATTTACACAAAAACGGATGAAGCCCCTATGTTGGCTACTCATTCATTATTACCAATAATTAATGCTTTTGCAGCTCATGCGGGTGTCGAAATTGAAACAAAAGATATTTCATTGGCAGCAAGAGTTTTATCTGCTTTTCCTACGTATTTACAGGAAAATCAAAGAGTAGATGATGCTTTACAGGAGTTGGGCGAATTGGTGAAAAAGCCAGAAGCAAACATTATAAAATTGCC
Organism: Cryomorphaceae bacterium; assembly: GCA_949511925.1. Classification (GTDB taxonomy): domain Bacteria; phylum Bacteroidota; class Bacteroidia; order Flavobacteriales; family BACL11; genus UWMA-0277. The sequence goes on from CATEYX010000196.1 coordinate 1,343, forward strand.
AAATATTAGTGCTTCTGTTCCTCAATTGGTAGCTGTTATTCAGGAATTGCAAAGTAAGGGATATGCTATTCCTTCTTATCCTGATGCACCTAATAATGATGAGGATAAAGAAGTAAAATTACGCTACGATAAGATTAAAGGTTCAGCAGTAAACCCTGTATTAAGAGAAGGTAATTCTGACAGAAGAGCGCCAAAAGCAGTAAAGAATTATGCAAAAGTAAATCCTCATTCTATGGGAGTTTGGTCAGCTGATTCTAAGTCGCATGTTGCAACAATGCAGTCTGGTGATTTTTATCATAATGAAAAATCGGTATGTGTTGAAAAGGCAACTGATGTTAAGATTGAACTTTTTAGCCCTGATGGAAGGGTTACAACTTTAAAGGCAAGTACTCCATTATTAGCAAAAGAGATAATTGATACTACTATTATGTCCAAAAAAGCTTTGTTGGCCTTTTTGGAAGCTGAGATAAAAGAAGCTAAAGAACAAGGGATTTTGTTATCCTTACACTTGAAAGCAACTATGATGAAGGTTTCTGACCCAATTATTTTTGCTCATGTTGTGCGTATTTTCTTTAAGGATTTAATTGCAAAACATGAAATCACTTTTAATGAATTAGGAGTAGATTTTAAAAATGGATTTGGAGATTTAATTGCTAAATTAAAAAATACATCATCAGAAAAAAGAGCTGAGGTAGAAAAGGATATTGCTTTAGCATTTGAAAATAATGCAAATATTGCAATGGTGGATTCTGACAAAGGAATTACTAATTTACATGTTCCTTCTGATGTTATTATTGATGCTTCAATGCCAGCAATGATAAGGACTTCTGGTCAAATGTGGAATAATGATAATAAAACGGAAGATACAAAAGCAATAATTCCGGATAGCTCCTATGCTAGTGTGTATAGTGCAACTATTGATTTCTGTAAAAAGCATGGTGCTTTTGATCCTACAACTATGGGTACAGTTCCTAATGTTGGTTTGATGGCACAAAAAGCAGAAGAATATGGTTCGCATGATAAAACATTTGAAATTCAAACGGATGGCATTGTAAAAGTTACTGATACTTTAGGAATTATATTGTTAGAACATACTGTTGAAAAGGGAGATGTTTGGAGAATGTGCCAAACAAAAGATGAACCAATTAAAGATTGGGTAAAGCTTTCAGTAAATAGAGCAAAAGCAACTGCCTGGCCAACTATTTTTTGGTTGGATTCTGAAAGATCACATGATGCCGCAGTTATTAAAAAAGTAAATGAATACTTGCAATTACATGATACTGATGGTTTGGATATTCAAATCCTTTCACAACATGAGGCGACACAGTTTACATTGGATAGAGTAAGAAGAGGGGAGAATACTATTTCGGTAACCGGAAATGTGTTAAGGGATTATTTAACTGATTTATTTCCAATTTTAGAATTGGGTACTTCTGCAAAAATGCTTTCAATCGTACCGTTAATGAATGGTGGGGGTTTGTTTGAAACGGGTGCTGGAGGTTCTGCTCCAAAGCATGTTCAGCAATTCACTAAGGAAGGGCATTTAAGATGGGATTCACTAGGAGAGTTTATGGCAATAGTTGTTTCCTTAGAGCATCTTGCACAGGTGAATGGAAATCCTAAAGCAAAAATTCTTGCTGATACTTTAGATACTGCAATTGAGGATCTTTTAAAAAATGGAAAATCGCCAATGAGGAAAGTTGGGCAATTGGACAATAGAGGTTCTCATTTTTATTTGGCAATGTATTGGGCTAATGAGTTAGCCAACCAAACTGAAGATACTACTTTAAAAGCTACTTTTGAAAAAGTACTTGCTGATATGAAAGCTCAGGAAAATGATATTGTTAGCGAGCTTAATAGTGTGCAAGGTTCAGCTGAGGATGTGAAAGGGTACTACTTGCCAGATACTGCAACTACTTTTGCAGCTATGCGACCAAGTGCTACTTTGAATACCATTATCGATAATATTTAGAAAGAGTATTATGATATTTAGGTTGTTAAATTTGTTAAAAGGAAAATATCATCTATTCAAGATTTATAAAAGAATCAAAAAATTCTTTTACAATATAGATCAAACAACGATTCTGTTATTTGGATTTCAGAAAAGTGGAAATACTTGGCTCCGCTTATTGCTTTATAATTACAGGAATTTATTGCTAAATCCTGATTTGAATCAAACTATTACATATGATGTTTTGAATGTTATTCAAAATAATCATTTGGATTCAGGCACTACATTTTTGCCAAGAAACGGTTTCCCCCTTTTTTATAGAACACATACAAGTTATACAAATACATACGATTTGTTTGATAAGAAGATATTTATTCATAGAAATCCATTAGATACATTGATATCATCTTATTATTTTTGGAAATATAGGGATACACCATTTCTATATGAACCTGAAAATATAAGAACTAGATTAGATGATATTGATTTTTATGTTTCTTATAAGATTAAATCTTGGATAGATTTTTATAATATATCCATTAAACATGCTGATTTTGTCCTGAATTATACTGAAATGAAAGAAGATCCTGAGAAATCCTTTCGTGATTTATTATGCTTTTTGAATTGGAGTATAGATGAAGATATATTAAGAAAGGCAGTAGATATATCATCCTTTCAAAAAATAAAGAAGATGGGAAAAGAAAAAAGTCAAGAGTATGGGAATGCTCCAAAAGATGGAAGTTTTAAAGGTGAGTTTACAAGATCTGGAGAAGAGGCTCAGTTTAAAAATGAGTTAAAACAAGAAACAATAGACTTAGTGCTAGATAAATTCCCTCTTTTCAATAATTTATATCCAAATTTAATAGATTGATTAAAGAAATATATATCTAGTAGTTGTTCCCTTTTATTTTCAGATAATTCTATTTATGGTAGTTGTGTTAAAATCAACTTCATAAATAAAACAATTTTTCTATACATATTTTAATTATTCAAAATTGCTCTTGAAAATACTAAAGCTATAGTTTTAAAGTCGTATGTTATAATTATTGGTAAATATAAATTGATTTTGTTTTATTTATAGAATATCTACTTTTCCACTATCTAAATTATAATAGGCAGGTACTATTTCTAACTCTGCATTATTTACAGTATCAGTAATAATATTAGAGCTGCAAAACGACTATTTCTTTCTATTAATTTTTGTAAGGCTTGTTTTCCATTCATTTTTAATCTTTTAAATTATAGTGTTCTAATTATTTATTCTTTTTGGCACTTGTTTTGTTTTAGGCACTACAATTGCTTATAGGCAATTACACAAAAATTAAGTCATTATCCCTTATGCTTATTTGCTTATGATTATAGGTTTTTAGTGTATTGCCTACTATTTGCCGATACAGAACTTTCCGAAAATATTACCCAGTAGAATGTCAGTAGTAACTTCACCTGTTATGCTGCCCAAATGAAAGAGTGCTTGACGGATGTTTATTGCTAAAAAATCGCCAGTTAATCCAGAGTTCAATCCTTCAGTAATGGCATTAATTTCATTAAGCGTAAGTTGCAATTCCTCATAATGCCTAAGGTTGGTTACAATCGTATCATTATTGGATAGCTGTGCAGTATTCACAAAAGTTAATAATCTTTCTTTTAACGCTTCAATTCCTTGGTCATTTTTTGCTGAAATGAAAAGTGCATCTTTAAAATCCTTTTTAATTTCAGGATTTAAGTCAACTTTATTAATAACAAGCAATAACTTATCTTTACTACTTTCCTTTATTTTTTCTAATTCCAACAACTGATTGCTAAGCTGGGCATCAGCATCAATTATAAATAAGACAATATTAGCAAGTTCAGCTTTTTCTAATGATTTTTTTATTCCTAAACTTTCAATAGTATCAGTTGTTTCTCTTATTCCTGCGGTGTCAATAAAGCGAAAAGTAAAACCTTTAATATTCAAATTGTCTTCAATAGCATCACGGGTAGTTCCTGCAATGTCGGATACTATTGCTTTTTCTTCATTTAAAAGTGTGTTGAGTAGGGTCGATTTGCCCACATTTGGTGCTCCTAAAATAGCAACTGGAATACCATTCTTAATCACATTCCCAAGTTTGAAAGATTGAACTAGTTTTATTAATTCTTGCTTTAAAGCATCTAACAGATTTTCAAATTGCTTTCTATCTGCAAATTCTACATCTTCTTCCGAAAAATCTAATTCTAGCTCAATTAATGAAGCAAAATCAATAAGTTTTGTCCTAAGTCCCTGCAATTTATTAGAGAAACCACCTCTTAATTGTTTTAATGCTGTTTGATGAGCCGACTCACTTTCTGAAGCAATTAAATCCGCTACTGATTCAGCTTGTGATAAATCTAGTTTTCCGTTTCTGAAGGCACGCATAGTAAACTCACCAGCAGTTGCCATTCGGCATCCTTGAGTTATGAATAATTGCAACAGTTTATTCTGAATAAATGTTGATCCATGGCATGAAATTTCCACAGTTTCCTCTCCAGTATATGATTTTCCGTGTTTAAAAATACTAACCAGTACTTCATCAATAATTTTAGTGTTGTCAGATATAGTACCAAAATGCATTGTGTGCGATTTTGCACTTAAAATATCCCTACTGAAAATAGTATTAGTAATCTCAATAGCCTGTTTTCCTGATAAACGAATTACAGCAATAGCACTTAATCCTCCTCCTGTTGCTAGGGCACAAATAGTATCTTCTTGCAGTAAATTATTCATGTAGCAAAAGTATTCAAAATCCTTTGTTAATAGCCATAATGTTCTAATTTTGCAACCCAAATTAAAAATCAAATAAATGAGTGTATTAGTTAATAAGGATTCAAAAGTAATCGTACAAGGTTTTACGGGTACTGAAGGTACTTTTCATGCAGGACAAATGATTGAGTACGGAACAAATGTAGTTGGTGGTGTTACTCCAGGAAAAGGAGGGCAAACTCATTTGGATAGACCAGTATTTAATACTGTTAGTGAAGCTGTTGAAAAAGCAAATGCTAACACTACAATGATTTTTGTGCCGCCAGCATTTGCTGCTGATGCAATAATGGAAGCTGCTGAAGCAGGAATTAAAGTAATCATTTGTATTACTGAAGGAATTCCTACTAGAGATATGATTATGGTTAAAGAATATATTTCGGATAAAGCATGTACTTTAGTTGGTCCTAACTGTCCTGGAGTTATTACTCCTGAAGAAGCAAAATGTGGTATTATGCCAGGTTTTGTTTTCAAAAAAGGTAGAATTGGTGTAGTGTCAAAATCAGGTACTTTAACGTATGAAGCTGCTGACCAAGTAGTAAAAGCAGGAATGGGAATCTCAACTGCTATTGGTATTGGTGGTGACCCGATTATTGGAACAACTACTAAGGAAGCTGTTGAACTTTTCATGAATGACCCTGAAACTGATGGTATCATTATGATTGGTGAAATTGGTGGACAATTAGAAGCAGATGCTGCAAAATGGATTAAAGCAAATGGTACTAAACCAGTAGTTGGTTTTATTGCTGGGCAAACTGCTCCTGCAGGTAGAACAATGGGACATGCTGGTGCAATTGTTGGTGGTGCGGAAGATACTGCTGAAGCAAAAATGGCTATTATGCGTGAGTGTGGTATTACTGTTGCTGAATCTCCTGCTGAAATAGGAAAAATGATGGCTGAACTAATGGGTGTAAGAGCTTAATTATTTTTTAATATATAAAAGAAAAGCCGAGCATTTGCTTGGCTTTTTTTATGGGTGTAATTTTTGTTTAATAGGCAAGGATTTCTCCAATCTTGTCACTTACTTTTTCGGCATTAGGCAACATTCTTGCTTCCAAAGTTGAGTTTAAAGGAATGGCTGGTAAATTTTCAGAACCCATAACATAAACTGGAGCATCTAATTTTTTAAAACAATGCTCTTGTATTCTACCTACTAAACTTTGTGCAAAGGAATTGTTGTAAGGTTCTTCAGTAAGCACTAAACATTTTCCATGCTTATTTACTCTTTCAAAAACTAATTGTTCATCAATAGGATTGATGGTTCTTAAATCTACAATTTCTACTTTTCCCTTATGATTCTTTGCTGCATTTAATGCCCAATGTACACCCATTCCGTAGGTAATAATAGTTATGGTATTATCCGAATCACCAGTCTCCAAAGCGATTCTTCCTTTCCCAAAAGGAATTACATAATCAGATGAAGGTTCAATAGTTTTTGCTTTTTCTGTTCCTTTTATTTTACTCCAATACAATCCTTTGTGTTCTAAAATAACTACAGGATTAGGATCGTAAAAAGCTGATTTCATTAATCCTTTTAAGTCCGCACCAGTAGAAGGGTATGCTATTTTTATTCCTCTAATTTGTGCTAATACTGATTCCACAGAAGATGAATGATAAGGCCCTCCACTACCATAAGCACCAATAGGTACACGGATAATACAGCTCACAGGCCATTTTCCGTTGGATAAATAACTGGAACGACTAACTTCTGTAAAAAGTTGATTTAGTCCTGGCCAAATATAATCAGCAAACTGAACTTCAACTATTGGTTTTAATCCTACTGCCGACATACCGACAGTACTTCCAATGATAAAGGCTTCTTGTATTGGCGTGTTGAATACTCTATTGTCTCCAAAGGTTTGTGCTAGTGTAGCTGCTTCCCGAAAAACACCTCCTAATCGTTTTCCTACATCTTGTCCGTACAACAAGCATTCAGGGTGGTCGCTCATTAATTCTTTTATAGCAAACAGTGCTGAGTCCACCATTACAGTTGGCTCTTTTTCTTTAGGTTTTCTATCTCCTTTTTCCTTTAAAATAGGAGTAGGTGCATAGTCGTGTAAAAATAAATCCTCCGAATTTGGATCTTCTGCTTTTAATGCCTTTTGATAATCATTTTCTATTGTTACTTTAGCTTCCTTTTCAATTTCAACTAAATCTTGCTTAGTAAAACCATTTGCTAAAAGTTCAGCTTTTAGTTTTGGAAGTGGGTCTCTGCTTTTTGCTTCTTCTAAATCATCACGGTACCATTCCATTCTTACACCTGATGTATGATGATTTAATAGAGGTACTTTTGCATGAATTAGGATTGGGGTTCTTTTCTCTCTAATTTCTAAAAATGCATTCTGAATTGTTTGGTATGATTTTGTAAAATCCGTACCGTCAATCGTGTAGGTTTTAAGTCCGAAACCTTTTGCGTAATGGGTAGCATCTACCGCTCTTACTTCTGAAGCATGAGCAGAAATATCCCATTCATTATCTTGTACCAAATACAAGATTGGTAATTTTTTAAGTGCTGCCATTTGAAAAGCTTCTGCAACTTCTCCTTCCGTAATTGCTGCATCACCAAAAGAACAAACCGTTACTGGTTCTTCTCCTTTTTTAGGATTAGTTAACCCTTCCTTTTCTTGATACTGAATTCCCATTGCTACCCCTGTAGTTGGGATTCCCTGCATACCAGTTGCTGAGGATTGATGTGGGATTTTAGGAAAACCATCTCTTTTTAATGAAGGGTGGCAATAATAGGTTCTTCCTCCAGAAAATGGATCATCCTTTTTGCATAATAATTGCAACATAAGTTCATACGGCTGCATTCCAATTCCTAATAGTATTGAATCATCACGGTAGTAAGGAGCTACCCAATCGTTTTCAGTAAGCTGTAAGCCAACTGCTAACTGAATAGCTTCATGTCCCTTGGATGTAGCATGTACATATTTGGATGTTACTGCTGAGTTTTCCTCATATAAATCGCTCATAGCACGAGCGGTACACATTAAGGAATAAGCTTTTTTGTAAATATCTTTTGAGAGTTTGTTACTCATTATTTTGTTTTAAACTTTTCAATTGCATTTTTGGTAAAATCAGATAAAACTAACGTTCCACTACTTACAGCTCTTTCCATTAATAGTTCGTCCCAATGTTCACTGCCTTGCCACATTACTTTCTTTAATCCTTCCATTGCTTCAGGATTTGATTTTGATAGGGTAGTAGCTAATTTTGTTACTTCAGCATCCATTTCATCTACTGAATCTAACACTTCAGTATATAATCCTTTCTCACGAGCCCAAGATGCATCAAACCACTTGCCAGCATTTATGGTCATTGACGAAAATGCAGAAGTACCTATTTTTCGTTCAACAGCAGGTCCCACCACAAAAGGACCAATCCCAATTGCTAATTCCGATAGTTTTGCAGAAGCAAATTTTGTTGCAAAACAATAATCAGTTGCTGATGCCATACCAACACCACCACCAACAGCTTTACCTTGTACACGCCCAATAATAAACTTTGGACATTTACGAGCTGCATTTATCACATTCGCAAATCCTGAAAAGAATTTCGTGCCATTTTCTGGCGTATCAATTGCTACTAATTCGTCAAAAGATGCACCTGC
>CATEYX010000197.1 GCA_949511925.1 Cryomorphaceae bacterium
CAATATCCTATAAAAATAAAAAGTGTAAAGTTGGAGCGTACTCCAATTATTGAAGGTACACTTTTAGGAATTAAAGGACAATACTTATTATTAGATGGGGATAGAGTTTTTAATATTCGCTCGCATGAAGGTTTTATTTCTATTTTTAGCCAGCAAGAAACCCTTCAACAGGGCTTGTTATTTTAATTCCATAATAAAAGGAACTCTTGCCTGAATTCTATCTCCTTTAAGTAATTCTTCAATCGGCTCAGTCATTTGAGTTGTGAAGCCGAACTTAGATAGAATTAGATCTGAAATACTAGCTTCTACACCCAGTTTTAAGGAAAGCTCTTCAAACGGATTTTTCTTCTTAGGTAACGAGATAATTCTATAGTCTTCTAGTTTTGCCAAATAAGCAGCAATGTCAATAGCTTTTTCAAGTCCTCCATAAGTGTCAATTAATCCAATTTCTTTAGCATCATAACCTGTCCAAACTCGCCCTTGCCCAATTTCATCTACTGCTCTTGTATTCATAGCTCTCCCTTCTCCTACTTTAGTAATAAAACCAATGTACATATCAGATACACTTTTTTGTAATTTATTTTTTTCAAAAGTTGATAGTGGTCTATTGACGCCCATGTCAGCATATTTCCCTGTATTAACCGTATCAATTGTAATGCCTAATTTATTTTTGTAAAATTTACTTAGGTTAGGAATCATCCCAAATACACCGATTGAGCCTGTCAGTGTTGTCGGGTTAGCAACTATACTATCAGCAGCACAGGCAATATAATATCCCCCACTTGCAGCATAATCACCCATTGAAACAACTAAGGGTTTTTCGGCTTTTGCTAAAATTGTTTCTCTCCAAATCACATCTGAAGCTAAGGCGCTTCCACCCGGAGAGTTTATTCTAAGGACAATGGCTTTTACATTTTTATCTTCTCTTGCTTTTTTTATTGCTGCAGAAGTACTTATTGAGCCTATACTTTTCTCATCACCTTTACCGGATTTAATGCCGCCTGTTGCGTAAACAACAGCAATTTTATTTCTACTAATTTCTTTCTTTTCCTCTTTTACGTGTGAGTACTTGCTTAAAGTAACAATGGATAATTTTTCTGCTCCCACTAAACTCTTTAGCGTGTCTTCTAATTGATCTTGATATAAAAGTGCATCTACATACTTATAGTCAACACAAGATTTTGCATTTTCAAGAATTAAAGTATTGGCATGTTGCTGTACCTCTTTTAAAGTTAATCCTCTTTGATTAGCAATACTATCCATAATATTGTCACTAAAAGAATTTAGCAATAATTGCATTTGCTCTCTATTAGCAATACTCATTTTATCTAAGATATAGGGTTCAACAGCACCTTTATATTTTCCATGACGTATTATTTGGACATCAATATCTAATTTCTCAAAAAGTCCTTTATAGAACATAATTCCTGCTGAAAGCCCCTTTAATTCTACTATTCCTTCAGGGTTTAAAAAAACTGTATTAGCCACTGATGAGAGATAATAAGCTGCTTGGTTGTATACTTCCGAATAAGCAATAATGGGCTTCCCTGTTTGTTTGAACTCAAGAAGTTTGTTTCTAATTTCTTCTATTTGCGATAAGCCTGCACTTACATAAGGTGTATTGATATAAATGGCTTTAATATTCTGATCTGTTTTTGCTTTTTCAATGTTATCCAATACTTGCTTTAATGCTATAGTTTTAGGTAAGTCACCAGAAAAGTTCAGTCCTTCAAAAGGGTTTTCTGAAGTACGTTCAACTACTGAAAGTTCAGCAAGGTTTATTTTTAGTATGCTATTTTCTTTTACTTTGACTTCCTTTTCATTATTTAGTGAAGAGATGCTGAAACTCACAATACCAATAAAAAGCAAAACAATTACAAACACGGCCAATACCATTCCAACAATGGTAGATAATACATTTTTTAAAAAAGATTTCATAGATATATTTTAGATTTTGTAAAATTAAGCTATTTAAAAGAGTTTTTCATAGTTTCTTTTTATATTTGGGACTTTAATAATAGATATGAATATAGTTTTTTTGCAATTAGGAAGTAATCTTGGAGATAGAGAGCTATTATTGAAAGATTCAATCACAGCAATTGAAAACAGAGTTGGTGATGTTGTTGAATTTTCAAAAGTTTATGAAAGCGCTCCATGGAGAGTTGAAGGGCAAGAGAATTATCTGAATCAGATACTAAAAGTAAGAACAGCATTATTATCTGATGAAATATTATCGATTGTACTTGATATTGAAAAGCAACTAGGAAGAATACGACTTGAAAGGTGGGGAGAACGACTTATTGATATTGATATTATTTTTTATAACGATTCTATCATTGAAACTCCAGATTTATGCATTCCTCACAAGCATTTACATGAGCGGATGTTTGTACTTACGCCATTACATAATATTGCGCCAGAAATGGTTCATCCAAAATACAATAAAACAATAGAAGAATTATTGAATATGTGTACGGATACCGAATTAGTAAAAGAGTATGCACTATAAGTTTTTAGTTGTTGAAGGTAATATTGGGGTGGGAAAAACTTCCTTGGCAAGTATGCTTGCTAAGGAATATCAAGCTCGTTTAATTTTGGAGTCCTTTGAAGAAAATCCTTTTTTGCCAAAATTTTATAAGGATCCAGAAAATCATGCATTTCCTTTAGAGCTTTTTTTTATGGCAGAGCGTTATCATCAGCTTAAAAATCAAAAGGAACAAGATTTGTTTAGGCCGATTACTATTGCTGATTATTTTTTCGTAAAATCTAAATTGTTTGCGCAAAATAATTTGAAAAAAGATGAACAGCAATTATTCAATAATTTATTTGAGATTATGCTTTCTTCATTACCTAAACCTGATTTGTTAATATACTTGTATTCAAATGTTGATCGTTTGCAACATAACATTAAGAAAAGAGGTAGAGATTTTGAACAAGAAATTACTGATGAATATTTGCAAAATATTCAAAATAAGTATTTGGATTATCTGAGAAAGCAGAATCATTTCCCAGTGCTTTTACTTGATATTTCTAAGGTTGACTTTAAGGAAGATGAAAAAGTATATTCAAGAATAAAACAGTTATTAGAAAACCCCTATGCATTAGGCGTTCATCAATTCAACTTAGCTGAGCCAATGTTGTAAATCCTTTCCAATAAGTTTTTCTAACTTCAAAATATCTTCTTTGTAAAAAGTATGTGTAAGTCTCTTTTTTAATTCTGGGGATAATGGATTTGCATTTTTATAAGCAGAATTAAATATAAACTGAATTATAAAACCAGGAAGGTAGTTACTGAACTGAATGTTTGGGATTAAGTTGTAGTACCTAAGTTTCATAATAAATAACCCAAATAATCCCTTAGGCGTTCCTGATACATTGGCTTTCTTGCTGATGTCTGGTATAAATGAGTTATCTATATTTAGAAATTTAAAAACCTCTTGTGTTATTTTAACTGGATTTTTAACAAGATCTTCAAAAAGTAAAACTTTTATATTTTCTTTTGGAAATAAAGTAAAGTATCTTTCGAGTTGTTCAGCATAATAACCTTTGCCTTTGTAATGGTAAAGCGGACTCCAGTTTTCAGCTTTTCGTTCTGTTTCTTTATTAAAGGCTGTTTCAAAATCAGCTATAGGCTCTCGGTCTGCTCTTCTCGTATGGAGAAAGTTCGAATATGCGCGAGCTACTGGTTGCCTGAGTATTGCAATAATCTTGGTTTCAGATAGGTGCTGTTGAATTAAGCTAGGACAATCTGTATTTGAAATATAAGCGGGAGAGGCTTCTCCAATTGCTTTTTCATTTTTTACTGCATCAAAAAGTGGGTAATACTCTTCAAATGTAGTTATCTTCTTTGTTTTTCTCCCAAGCACTTTGAAATCATTCTTTTTTTGAAAATTATTAAAAAACATAGGTTCTTTAATAGTTGTCATGAATACATCCGGATGTTGCTTTAAGTAAGTGTAAAGTGATGTGGTTGCCGCCTTCATAGCGCCAATAATGATAAAATTTGGTTTTTTTTGTTGACTCATATTCAAAAAAATAACCCCTTCTTTTGAAAGGGGTTATTCATATTTTATTCGCTTAAGGCTTTCTTATTTTGTTAAAGCGATAAAAGCTTCATTTGTTCTTAAATTTACAAATTCTAAATCAATAGTTGCCTCTGCTTTATAGTTTGCATTTGCAGTAATAGCATTTGTTAAGTTGCTAATTACAGCATCATTTTCCCCTGATCTTGCAGCAGTAATTGCATTTAAATAATGACAAGCAGCAGTAGCTTCTTTGCAAGTTGAATTTTTGCCATTCAAAACTTGTGCTAAGACAGCATTATGTGATTTTCCATTTTTGAAAAATCTTGCTGCTTTTTTGTATTCACCCTGTCTTATGTCTAAAGTAGCCTGGTTGAATTCAGAAGTATTTGCTTTGTCAAACAGTACTTGAGCATTTGCTAATTCACCAATTCTTGCTGCAATAATTCCTTTATTTGTACATATGTCAGAATTTTCACTTGAAATAGATACAGCTTTATTAAGATAAACCATAGCAGTATTTAAGTCTCCATTTGCTATTTGAATGCAGGCGATATTGTTATATCCTCTCCAATCGTTGTGTAATTCAACAGCTTTATTGTATATGCCTTCCTTTACAGTTTCATCATCAGTTAAAGTTGCTGAGAATAATAATTCTTTTACATCTAAAACTTCAGGAGTTGTTGTTGAAAGTGTAGCAATTTCTTCGTCAGTTCTTTTTGGTTCGAACGAACGAATTACGATAATAGCTTTTCTTAATTGCGGTAAAACATCCCCCTCAAGTGCATCATAAATTTCAGCTAAATCTCTTATTTGTCGCTCTCTTAATTCTAAATCTTCAACAGAATTTACAATTTTATTAATTCTTCTTTTGTCTTTTATATCAGATGCTTGTACTAAAGATTCAAATCCTGCCCAATCTTCTCCAATTGAAGTTTCAGTATATAATTCAGTATTTCTTGCTCCATCTAATTTTAAAGTACGTAATAATCTTTTAGTATAACTAAGTGTACTTTTCATTCTATTGTCCGAAACATTATCATTCATGTTTACTGACCCTTCAGGAGAGGCAAAAGATTTAATTTCAATAGAATGTGTTTTGTATCCATTTTTAGCAAATGCTGTTAATTTCTTAATGTCTCCGTCACTTTTTTCAGTTGTTCTGATATTCGCTTGATTTACTAAAAAATAGATAGTAGCTGTTTCTTCTAAAATAGTTTCATGCTCGTAGCCATGATTGTCGTTTGCTAATTCTTCATTGTCCAACACTCTTGTTGATGTTGCAATTACACCATTTGCAATATTGATAGGGCCTAATACTTTTTCCTTATCTTTTAATTTTGCAGTAGCTCTTAATTCTAATGTAGAATTCATCATATCTGCATTATATTTGATAGCGTCTTGATAGTTAAAGTTACCTCCAGTAGCTTTAAAAATGGTAGCTTCACCTCCTGTTGCTTCTTCACCTTGAATAGTAATGGTTTTAAAAGCAGTTTCGCCATTAGCGTATACTAATACTGGAGTAAAATCAACAGTTGCTTTTTTTGCGAAATAGTTTTCTGCAAAAGTTGCATCTAGTGTTAGTGTTACATTGCCAGCGTGTGTTTGTAAAGTTGAAGGTGTTACAGTGTAGCTTACTGTTTCATATTTACTTGCCATATTGTTTAATCCACAACTACTCATTGCAGTAGCTAAAATTAAAATGTAAAATATTTTTGAAAGTCCCATCTCGTTGTTTTGTTTGATTTATAATTACTGCAAAAGTAAAAAATTATTAAAGATTTTTAGGTGTATAGTTGTAGGTTTTACAAAATAGTTGTTAGTAATTCTAATTTATATTAAATTTTGTTAAATTTGCTTAAAATAAAAATTACATTATGAAAAATAAATTATCATTAATTATAGCTGTTTCAGTTCTGTCATGCAGCTTAGTATCAGCACAAAATGACAAGATACTTAAAGATTGGTCAATTGGCTTTAATTCTGGTATGACTCAGTTTGATGGAGATATAAGGCAGTATGATTATTTTTCATCTAAACAAACAGGAAATGCTTATCAGGATTCAGATTTCAAAGAATTAAGATCAGCATATTCCTTTAGTTTAGAAAAGAAAATTGATAAAAATCTTTCAATCAGTATAGAAAATATTTCTGGTGAGTTTGCTGGTCTAAGACGACCAAATGAATATGTAGGTTATAAAGTTTATGCCCCTTATTCAAATGGAAGCTCATCTGTCTTACCGGGTAGCCCAGGTTATTTTAATAATGGAGATAAATTTGTTACCTCTTTTAATGAAACTGATGTATTATTAAATTATAACGTAAGTTCTAGAATTTCAAAGTTGATTAAAAAAGAAATTCCTGAAAATATTTCTATTATTGTTAAAATGGGGTTTGGATACAATGTGTTTAGAAGTTTGAGAACAGATTTATATAACGATAATTATATATATAGTTTTGGCTATGAAGAGCTTACTAAAAATGAATCAGATGATCCTGTGTCTGAATCTGTTATTGTTGGGGGTGCTAAATTAAAGTATGAATTCGAAAAGGGTATAAGTTTAATATTAGATTACACCGTTAGAGTTAGTAATTCAGATAAATGGGACTCATCAATTATGGAAGGTGGACAGGGTAAGGATAGATTCTCTTTCCTATCACTTGGACTAGCTTATGATTTAGGTGAAATCAATAAAACTAAAGAAATCATTAAAGCTAAAGATTAACTATCTCTAATTAAGCATTAATTTTTTCCCATATTTTCCATATAACAATACCAGTTGTAACAGATACGTTTAATGAATGTTTTGTGCCAAATTGTGGTATTTCAATTACTTCATTGCAAAGGTCAATTGCCTGTTGGTCAACTCCATTGACTTCATTTCCCATTATAATCGCAATTGGTTTTTTAGGTAACTCAAACTCGTTTAGTAAAGTTGATTTATCTGCTTGTTCAATACCAACAACGTAATATCCATCTTTTATTAATTGTTGTACTGCATCTTTTGTTTTTTTAACGTATTTCCAGCTTACAGAATCAGTAGATCCAAGTGCAGCTTTTCGAATTTCTTTGTTAGGAGGGGTGGCTGTTATGCCACAGAGAATAATGTTCTCAATTAAAAAAGCATCAGAAGTGCGGAATATCGAACCAACATTTAAAGCACTTCTTACATTGTCGAGTACAATGGTAATTGGTGTTTTTTTAGTTATTTTAAACTCTTCAATATTTATTCTTTGTAAATCTTTGTTTTTTAACTTTTTCATCACTTATATTTGTTGCAAAATTAAAGAATAAATTTTTGTCAGTAAAGAAGAATAAAGAAAAGAAAATTTCCCCCTTAATGGGGCAGTATAACGCAATAAAAACAAAGCATCCTGGTGCTTTATTATTATTTCGAGTTGGCGATTTTTATGAAACCTTTGGGGAAGATGCTGTCAAAGCATCTAGGATTTTAGGTATTGTACTTACAGCAAGAAATAATGGGGATTCAAAAATTGAATTAGCTGGCTTTCCGTATCATTCATTAGATACTTACTTGCCTAAATTGGTAAGGGCGGGCGAAAGAGTTGCAATCTGTGACCAGCTAGAAGATCCTAAGCAGGCAAAAGGAATAGTGAAAAGAGGCGTTACTGAATTGGTAACTCCAGGAGTTTCGTACAATGAGTTAACTCTAGAGTCAAATAAAAATAATTTTTTAGCAGCTGTTTTTTATGGAAATAAAAATATTGGAGTTTCTTTCTTAGATATTTCGACTGGAGAGTTTTTGATAGCAGAAGGTAATAGTGATTATGTAGATAAATTATTACAAAGTTTGAGCCCTACTGAAGTGATTTATCAGAAAACAAAAAACAGAAAATTTGAGGAAGATTTTGGTTCTTCTTTCTATACTTACATGCTAGATGATTGGGCGTTTACAACTGATTATACCAATGATTTATTACATAAACAATTTGATACAAATTCCTTAAAAGGTTTTGGTGTCACTGATCTATCTGATGGTGTTATTGCTGCAGGTGTTGCATTACATTATCTAAATGAAACGCATCATCATCAAACAAAACATATTTTAGGAATTTCACGCATTGAAGAAGATAAATATGTGTGGATGGATAGATTCACAATTAGAAATTTGGAACTATTTTATTCGCCAAATCAAGGCGCAAAAACATTCATTGAGGTGTTAGATGATACAAAATCAGCAATGGGAGCAAGAATGCTGAGAAGATGGTTAGCCTTGCCCCTAAAAAATAAAGAACAAATCACTGAACGTCATAACATAGTTGAAGAAATGCTTGCAAGTGAAAAGCTTTCAAGTGTACTTTCTGAAGAGATAGCTAGTATTGGGGATTTAGAACGCTTGATATCAAAAGTAGCTACTCTACGTATAAACCCAAGGGAATGCGCAAGATTAAAAGATGCGTTAATTGCTTTAAAACCTATTCAAGAAATTTGCTCATCATCTTGCAAAGATTTACAACGATTAGCTAGTAAGATAAATACTTGTGAGACTATAAAGGATAGAATAGAAAAGGAGTTAGGTGATAATCCTCCTATGCTGATTCATAAAGGAAATGTTATAAAAGAAGGTGTTAATATGGAACTTGATGAATTGCGTTCTATTCAAAATTCAGGAAAGGAATACTTGAATAAAATGCTTGAGAGAGAGATTGAGCGAACTGGAATTACCTCTTTAAAGATATCCTTTAATAATGTATTTGGTTATTATTTGGAAGTGAGAAATAGGTTTAAGCAGCAAGTGCCTGAGGAGTGGATTAGAAAGCAAACGCTAGTAAGTGCTGAGCGCTACATAACTGAAGAGTTAAAGGAATATGAACACAAGATTCTAAGTGCTGAAGGCAGAATTTCAGAAATTGAAAATGGCCTATTTTCTGAACTAGTAAAAAGTATAGCAGAACATGTTCTGCCGATACAGCAGAATGCATTTATAGTTTCACAATTGGATTGTTTGCTTTCATTCTCATCTATAGCAAAAACACATAATTATGCTAAACCAAGTGTTAATATTGGTTCTGATTTAATAATAAGAAAAGGAAGACATCCTGTAATTGAACAGCAATTGGAAATGGGTACACCTTATATTCCTAATGATGTAACATTAAATAGCGATAAGCAACAAATTATGATGATAACTGGACCTAATATGTCTGGTAAATCAGCTTTGTTAAGGCAAACTGCACTTATAGTGCTAATGGCTCAGATAGGAAGTTTTGTTTCTGCAGAAGGTGCGGAAATTGGTTTGGTAGACAAGATATTCACTAGAGTAGGGGCTTCCGATAATATATCAATGGGAGAGTCTACATTTATGGTAGAAATGAATGAAACCGCTAGTATTTTGAATAATCTGTCGGATAATAGCTTGATATTATTAGATGAAATAGGGCGTGGGACAAGTACTTATGATGGCATCTCTATTGCTTGGGCAATTGCTGAATATTTGCATGAGCATCCTACTAAGGCAAAAACATTATTTGCTACCCATTATCATG
>CATEYX010000198.1 GCA_949511925.1 Cryomorphaceae bacterium
ACTTTTGATGAGATTACTACTGCTAGACCAGAGAAAAGTTTATTAGCTAAGAAGAATAGATCAGGAGGTAGGAATGATACTGGTAAGATGACTATTGAGAATATCGGTGGTGGTCATAAGAAGAGGTACAGAATAATTGATTTCAAAAGAAATAAATTTGGTATCCCTGCGAAAGTTGCTACTATTGAATATGATCCTAACAGAACTGCTAATATTGCATTATTACATTATGTTGATGGTGAAAAAAGATATATGATCGCACCTGCTGGTTTAGAAGTTGGGATGGAAGTTATCTCATCAAAAGAAGCAGCAATTAAGGTTGGAAATACTTTGCCTTTAAGTGAGTTACCTTTAGGTACTGTAATCCATAATCTTGAATTAAAACCAGGGCAAGGAGCTATTTTAGTAAGAAGTGCAGGTTCGTATGCGCAACTTATGGCAAGAGATGGTAATTATGCTACTGTTAAATTAGCATCAGGAGAAATTAGAAGAATTTTAGTTACTTGTTTAGCTACTATTGGTTCAGTTTCTAATCCTCAACATCAATTACAAGTTTCTGGTAAAGCAGGAAGAAGTAGATGGCAGGGTAGAAGACCAAATGTAAGAGCAACAATTAAAAATCCAGTCGATCATCCAATGGGTGGTGGTGAAGGGAAGCATTCAGGTGGTATTCCAAGAAATAAAAATGGTGTACCTGCTAAAGGATTTAAAACAAGAAATAAGAAAAAACTTTCTGATAAGTATATAATTGAAAGAAGAAAAAAGAAATAATTTATGGCTAGATCGTTAAAAAAAGGACCATTTATACATTATAAGTTACAGAAGAAAGTTGATGTAATGAATGAGTCAGGAAAAAATTCAGTAATCAAAACTTGGTCAAGAGCATCTATGATATCTCCTGATTTCGTTGGAAAAACTATAGCAGTGCATAATGGAAGACAATTTATCCCTGTTTTTGTAACTGAAAATATGGTAGGACATAAGTTAGGTGAGTTTTCTCCAACAAGGACTTACAGAGGTCATGGAACTAATAGAAAAAGATAAGTAAATGGGAGCTAGAAAAAGAATAAAAGCAGATGCAATGAAGGAAGCAAGAAAGAAAATTGCTTTCGCTAAATTAAATAATTGTCCAACTTCACCAAGGAAAATGAGGTTAGTGGCTGACTTAATTAGAGGCTTAGATGCTGATAAGGCATTGGCAGAATTAAAGTTGAATCCAAAAGAAGCATCAGGAAGATTGGAGAAACTTTTGTTATCTGCTTTAGCTAACTGGGAAGCTAAAAATGAAGGGAAAAGAATGGATGAAGCTAATCTTTATGTTTCTGAAATTACAGTCGATGGTGGAAGAATGTTGAAAAGAGTTCAGCCAGCACCACAAGGTAGAGCACACAGAATTAGAAAAAGATCTAACCATGTTACTTTAGTGGTAGATAGTAAACAAATAGACACAAAAGAATAGTATGGGACAAAAGACAAACCCAATTGGGAATAGATTAGGTATCATCAGAGGATGGGAATCAAACTGGTACGGTGGTAATGATTTTGGTGAGAAATTAGTAGGTGATGCTAAAATCAGAAAATACTTAAGAGTAAGATTGGCAAAAGGAAGTGTTTCTAAAATTGCTATTGAAAGAACACTCAAGCTAGTAACTATTACTATTCATACTGCTCGTCCTGGTATTATTATTGGTAAAGGAGGACAAGAAGTTGAAACTTTAAAGGAGGAAATTAAAAAAATTACTAATAAAGATATTCAGATTAATATCTTTGAAGTAAAGAGACCAGAACTTGAAGCTACTTTAGTTGCAGATAGTATTGCTAAACAAATTGAAGGTAGAGTTTCTTATAAGAGAGCTACTAAAATGTCTATCGCGTCCACTATGAGAATGGGAGCTGAAGGAATCAAGGTTCAAATATCTGGTAGATTGAATGGAGCAGAGATGGCTCGTTCGGAAATGATGAAAGATGGAAGGACTCCATTACATACATTTAGGGCTGATATCGATTATGCTTTAGCTGAAGCACACACTCAGTATGGTGTTCTTGGAATTAAAGTATGGATTTGTAGAGGTGAGATTTATGGTAAGCCTGACTTAATGGCACACTTTAAAGCTCCTAAGAAAAAAGCAGGTGCAGGTGGAGGGAAACCAAATAATAGAAGAAGATAGTTTTTTGAACTTAGAATAGAATTAAGAAATGTTACAACCAAAGAAAACAAAATTCAGAAAGATGCAAAAGGGCAAGATGAAAGGAAATGCCCAAAGAGGTAATCTATTATCTTTTGGATCATATGGAATTAAGGCACTTGAAGAATGTTGGATGACTGCTCGTCAGATTGAAGCAGCCCGTATTGCAGTTACTCGTCACATGAAAAGACAAGGTCAAGTCTGGATTAGGATATTCCCTGACAAACCAATCACTAAAAAGCCTGCAGAGGTAAGGATGGGTAAGGGAAAAGGAGCTCCAGAATATTGGGCAGCAACAGTAAGCCCAGGAAGAATGCTTTTTGAATGTGATGGTGTAGATATGGAAACTGCAAAAGAAGCATTAAGATTAGCAGCGCAAAAATTACCAATCAAAACTAAATTTGTAATCAGAAGGGATTTACAAAACTAATAAAAGATGAAAGCACAAGTATTAACAGATATGCCCGAAAATGAACTTCAAGATCTTTTAGCGACTGAAAGAGAGAAGTTAATTAAAATGAAAATGAGTCATGCAGTTTCTCCAATGGAGAATCCTTTGCAAATTAAGTTCACTAGGAAATCAATTGCAAGAGTGATGACAGAACTTTCAAAAAGAAGAAATACTTCAAAATAATAAAGATGGAAAGAAATTTAAGAAAAGAAAGAATAGGTGTAGTTACCTCAAACAAGATGGAGAAATCTATTATTGTTTCTATCGAAAGAAAGGTAAAACACGCACTTTATGGGAAGTTCCTTAAAAAGACTTCTAAGTTTGTTGCACATGATGAGGAAAACTCTTGTAATGAGGGTGA
This sequence comes from Cryomorphaceae bacterium, assembly GCA_949511925.1. Lineage (GTDB taxonomy): Bacteria > Bacteroidota > Bacteroidia > Flavobacteriales > BACL11 > UWMA-0277. The sequence continues at coordinate 2,999 of CATEYX010000198.1, forward strand.
TACTGTAAAGATCATGGAAACAAGACCGTTGAGTAAGAATAAGAATTGGAGATTAATTGAAATAATCGAAAGAGCTAAGTAAGATGATACAACAAGAATCAAGACTAAAAGTAGCTGACAATAGCGGTGCTAAAGAAATCCTTTGTATTAGAGTATTAGGAGGAACTAAAAAGCGTTACGCTTCAGTTGGTGATAAAATTGTAGGTACAGTAAAACATGCTATGCCTTCAGGAAATATTAAAAAAGGACAGGTTGTAAAAGCTGTTGTAGTAAGAACTAGAAA
>CATEYX010000199.1 GCA_949511925.1 Cryomorphaceae bacterium
TCTTTCATTTCTACCTCCACTTCTTTCATTTCTACCTCCACTTCTTTCATTTCTATCTCTACTATTGCTTCCTGATACATTTAAGTCAGGAGCATTTTTATAGAAAGATAAAAAACGATTAAACTCAGCAGAAACAAAATGCTTAATAAGTGCCTCTTTATCTAAGTGAGCTAATTTTTCTTCAATAGAAGGTAAGTATTTGTCAATTTGATGATTTACTTCAGTAGAAACTACTTTGTCAATTAATTTCATTAACTGGATTTGACAGATTTCATCTCCATTAGGAACTTTCATAAGCGTTAAATCACGCTTAATCATTCTTTCAATTGACTTTAGTTTTCTTCCTTCACGGCTATGTGCAATAATAATTGATGTTCCTTTGTTTCCTGCTCTACCTGTTCTACCTGATCTATGTACATAGATCTCATCATCATCAGGAAGATTATAGTTGATAACATGAGATAACTCATTAATATCAATTCCTCTTGCAGCAACATCTGTCGCTACCAATAGTTGTAGTTTTCTTTTTCTGAAACGACCCATTACATGGTCTCTTTGTGCTTGAGACAATTCACCATGAATTGCATCAGCACTGTAACCATCTTGCATCAATTTATCAGCTACTTCAGCCGTCTCTCTTCTTGTTCGGCAAAATACTATTCCGTAAATATCAGGATTTACATCACAGATTCTTCTTAAAGCCTTGTATCTGTCACGTGCATTTACCATATAATAATGATGTTCTATATTCGCAGCACCTTCATTTCTGCTTGCAACCTCAATTGTTTTTGGGTTCTGCATATAGTTTTTACTAATACGCATTACTTCTTTTGGCATTGTTGCTGAAAAAAGTAAAGTTTGTTTTTCTGTAGGGGTTTCAGCTAAAATAGTATCTAAATCATCTTTGAATCCCATATTTAGCATTTCATCTGCTTCATCTAAAACTACAAATTCAATATCTTGTAGTTTTAATGATTTTCTATTTATTAAATCAATAACTCTTCCTGGAGTACCAACAACAATTTGTGTGCCAGATTTTAGTGATTTAATTTGTGGCATTATACTTGCTCCACCATATACGGCAGTAATTTTCAATCCTTTTGTATACTTTGCATATGTTTCCATGTCTTTAGCAATCTGAAGACAAAGTTCTCTAGTTGGGCAAAGAATTATAGCCTGAGGTATTTTTCTTTCAACATCAATTTTATGCAATACAGGCAATCCAAATGCTGCTGTTTTTCCCGTACCAGTTTGAGCTAGTGCGATTAGATCATTCGTATTTTCCAATAAATAAGGAATTGATTCCTGTTGGATGGGTGTTGGGGTATCAAAACCTAAATCGGTTATTGCTTTTTGGATGTTTTTATTTAGTCCTGTTTCTGAAAATGTCATACTATAAATTTTTTGCAAAAATACTCTATTATTTTCCTTAACTACTACAAATTCAGACTTATCCTTTTTTTATTAACACAGCTGTTTTTATGAATTCATTAACTACTTTTGCGTCCTAAAATTTTAATGATGAGTATAGGTAAGTTTTCAGATAGACATATTGGCCCTAGAGGGAATGATTTTAAGGAGATGCTCTCGCTAGTAAATGCATCCTCCATTGAACAGTTAATTAATGAGACAATTCCGGGAAAAATTCATTTAGGAAGAGAGATGAATTTGCCAGATGCATTATCAGAAAGTCGTTTTATTGAGCACATGAAAGGCATAGCTCAGAAGAATAAAAATTACCGTTCATATATTGGTATGGGCTATTTTAATACTATTCTTCCTGGTGTTATTCAAAGAAATATTTTAGAAAATCCCGGTTGGTACACAGCTTATAGTCCTTATCAGGCTGAAATTGCACAAGGTAGATTGGAAGCTTTATTAAATTACCAAACAATGGTAAGTGACCTTACAGGAATGGAAATTGCTAATGCTTCATTACTTGATGAGGGAACTGCAGCTGCTGAGGCTATGATACTATTGTATAATAACAGAAGTAGAAAGCAGAAAGCAGATAAAATTGCTAATTTCTTTGTTTCAGAATTATGTTTCCCGCAAACTATTGAAATTTTAAAAACTCGTGCTGTTCCTCTTGGTGTTAAATTGATAATTGCTAATCATGATGAGGTAGTTGTAGATGAGCAATTTTTTGGTGCTATTTTACAGTATCCTGCAAAGTATGGAGAGGTAATTGATTATTCTGATTTTGTTAATCAATTAAAAGCGATTGAGGTTGGGGTGGTTGTAGCGGCTGATTTATTGAGCTTAAGTTTACTTACTCCTCCTGCTGAATGGGGAGCTGATATTGTTGTAGGAACTACTCAGCGATTTGGAATTCCTATGGGATATGGTGGTCCCCATGCTGCTTATTTTGCGACTTTCGAAAAGTATAAAAGAAGTATACCTGGTAGAATTATTGGTGTCAGTGAGGATATGGACGGAAACAGAGCTCTCAGAATGGCTTTACAAACAAGAGAGCAACATATTAAAAGAGAAAAAGCAACTTCAAATATCTGTACTGCGCAAGTACTTTTAGCTGTTATGGCAAGTATGTATGCAGTATATCATGGAGCTGAAGGCTTAAGAAAAATGAGTAAAAACATTCATTCTTTAACAGCTACTTTGGCGGAAGGATTAACACAATTAGGATATCATCAGTTGAATCCTATTTATTTTGATACGCTACATATTTCATTAGGGAATGTTTCTATGGAAAACATAAAAACTTATGCTGAAGGTGCGAAAATCAATTTCAATTATATTAATGATGATACGCTTTCAATTAGTATTGATGAGAAAGATGACCTGAGTGATATTAATGATATTCTAGAAGTATTTGCAAAAAGCTGTAATCATTCTGATTCACAAGATTTAATAAAAGAGGTGTTAAGCGGTGATTATACTGAGGCAACTGCAAGAATTCCAGATGCACTTTATCGTACTTCTTCTTTTATGCAGCATGATGTTTTTAATAAATATCATTCAGAAACGGAAATGATGCGCTACACTAAGCGTTTAGAAAATAAAGATTTATCATTAACACATTCCATGATTCCTTTAGGATCGTGTACTATGAAATTGAATGCGGCTTCTGAATTGTTTCCGTTAAGTTGGTCAGAATTTGGGAATTTACATCCTTTTGCTCCAGCTCATCAAGCAAGGGGTTATCATATAATGTTCCATGAATTAGAAGAAATGTTATGTGAAATTACTGGTTTTGATGCCATGAGTTTACAGCCAAACTCTGGCGCTCAAGGAGAGTTTGCTGGATTAATGGTCATTAGAGCCTATCATGAAAGTAGAGGTGATGATAATAGAAATATATGTTTAATTCCTTCTTCAGCCCATGGTACTAACCCTGCCTCAGCAGTTATGGCTGGAATGAAGGTGGTTGTTACTCCTTGTGATGAGTTTGGTAATATTGATGTTGATGTGTTAAGAGAAAAAGCAGAGGAATACAAAGAAAATCTTTCAGCTTTAATGGTGACTTATCCTTCAACTCATGGTGTGTATGAAGAAGCAATTATGGAAATCACTCAGATTATTCATGATAATGGAGGACAGGTGTATATGGATGGTGCAAATATGAATGCACAGGTGGGGATAACAAACCCTGCACTTATTGGTGCGGATGTTTGTCATTTGAATTTGCATAAAACATTTGCTATTCCTCATGGTGGTGGTGGTCCTGGAATGGGACCAATTGGGGTGGTGGAACATTTAAAACCATTCTTACCGAATAATCCTTTAGTAAAAATGGGTGGAGAAAGCGGAATGTCTATTTCTTCTGCTCCTTGGGGAAGTGCTTTAGTTTTATCTATTTCGTATGCCTATATTAAAATGTTAGGAACAGAAGGGTTAAAATCTTCAACCGAGATAGCTATTTTAAATGCAAACTATATTAAGGAAAAATTAGTAAAGCATTTTGATATTTTATATTCGGGTAGTAATAATAGAGTTGCTCATGAAATGATTGTAGACTTTAGAATGTTTAAAAAAGATGGAATTGAAGTGGTTGATGTTGCAAAGCGTCTAATGGATTACGGATTTCATGCACCAACAGTTTCTTTTCCTGTTGCAGGAACTTTAATGATTGAACCTACTGAGAGCGAAAGCAAGGAAGAGTTAGATCGTTTTTGTGAAGCAATGATTAGTATTAAAAGTGAAATTAATGAAGTGCTAGCTGGTGAAGTTGTTCTGCAAGAAAGTGTATTGAAAAATGCACCACATACTTTGGGCTTGGCAGTAAATGATGAGTGGGCTTTTAAGTATACAAGACAAAAAGCTGTTTATCCATTAGAATGGGTAAAGGATAGAAAATTCTGGCCTTCAGTTAGGCGTGTTAATGATGCTTATGGAGATAGAAATTTCATTTGTTCATGTGCGCCAATTTCAGATTATATTGAGTAGATAAGATTTTAGAAATATGCATATTGGTATTTGTTTACTTTGTAGTATATTTGCGAACACTAATTATAATTTAAAAAAAAGAAAAATGAAAAAAATTTTACTTTCTGCTTGTGCTGTTTTAGTTGCTTTAGCAACTTTTGCGCAATCAAAAATGGCAGAATTGCCAAAAGAAGCTGCTATAAAGTTTCTTGCTAATGATGTACCAGTAAATTATGTTCCATCAATTTCAATGGCTGCGCCTGCACCTGCACCATTTTGGTTTAACGAATTTGATAATTCAGCTGATTGGACTACATATGATGCTATTAATGGAGGTTTACAAGATTGGGTAATTGGAACTGCCGGACCAACAGGTTCTTTTTCTATGCCTATGGGTGCTATTGCATCTACTTCTACAGCAAATGGATTTGCAATGTATGATTCTGATGCTTTAGGAACATCTGCAACTAATACTCAGGATGCAACAATTACTTATAACGGAACTGTTGACTGTTCCGCTTATTCATATGTGAATATTAATTTTGAATCTTCACACAGAAAGTTTCAAGATTCTGTTTTTGTTGAGGTTTCTAATGATGCTTGGATTACTTTTGAAAGATTTGAAGTACATGCTTCACAAGTTAGTAATGAATCTTCAACTAATCCTGAATTTGTATCTGTAAACATCTCCAATGTAGCTGGGAATCAAGTATCAGTATCATTTCGTTTTCATTATGAAGGTCAGTGGGATTACGCTTGGATGGTTGATGATGTAACCTTTACTGAAACGCCTGATAATTTAATGAGTATTAATAACGCTGTTACAGGTGGGTATTGGGTTGATTACCAAAACTATTCAGCTTCTGGTTTAAATACTATGATTGGTTTAGATTATACTGTAACTCCACTTGATCAAGTTGCTGTTCGTCCATTTTCTTGTGAGGCAGTAATTATGAATGCAGGTATTTCTTCACAATCATCAGTTTTAAGATATGATGTAACGGGATCTGCTACTTATTCTGGATCTTCAGTTGCTACTGTTTTAGCTAGCTCCGATAATGTTACAACTGCTGCGACTCCTACTTTTAGCCCAGGTATTGGTAATTATGTTGTTGAAATGTGGGCTGAGGCTGATTCTGCGGGAGCAGGACTAGTAACTACTAATTCGACTATCGAAACAAGAAACATTGAAGTTTCTCAATATTTATATGCTAAGGATGAAGGGGCAGCAAATCAAGCTGGCGCTTATGCTGCTGGAGATTCAGATGATCAGAATCAAATTACTTCTAGGTTTGAGATTTATGCCAACGCTGATTTATATTCTTTACGTGTATTTATTGACGATGGATCAACAGTTGGAGCTAAGGTTTATGCTGTAATTTATGAATCTGATAGTACAGCGTCAAATAGTCTTTTCTTTCTAGATCAATCTGATGATTATGTATTGACAGCTCAAGATTTAGGTAATTGGATTGATGTTCCATTTTTAAACCCAATATCATTATTTGCTGGCTATGCTTATGAGTTTGGAGTAGGAGGTTATCAGCATCCTATCGATTCTTTATTAATTGGTTCAACAGCAAATACATCATTATATAATGGAGAACACAGTTCTTTTGATGAATTAGGATTGTCTACATCATCTGCAGGTACTCCAACATGGTATTATATTACTTCAACTCCAATGGTAAGGATGAATTTTGAGCCTATTATTCAAAGTGCTATTTCAGAATTTGGAGTTTCAATGTTTGATGTTTACCCAAATCCTTCA
>CATEYX010000200.1 GCA_949511925.1 Cryomorphaceae bacterium
AAGGAGCAGTACAAAACCAAAGACAATCTTATAAAAGGATGTCAGAGTAGAGTTTGGCTTCATGCAGAACATACTGAAGGTAAAATAATCTTTACTGCAGATAGTGACGCTATTATGACTAAAGGAATTGTAGCCATACTTATAAATGTGTTATCAAATCAAGCGCCTAAAGATATTGCAACTGCAAAACTTGATTTTATAAACGAAATAGGATTAAAAGATCAACTATCTCCTACGCGTGCAAATGGATTAGTCTCCATGATTAAAAAAATGAAATTATACGCTATTGCGTTTAACAATTAGTCATATGAAAACAGAAGAAGAATTACAAAAAATAGGAGAAGAAGTTGTTGAGGTAATTTGTGAGATTTACGACCCTGAAATACCAGTAAATATTTATGCCCTTGGTTTGATTTACGATATTGAAGTAAGTCAAGAATGTGATGTAAAAATTACAATGACACTAACATCCCCAAATTGCCCAGTTGCTGAAAGTTTACCTATTGAGATTGAAGAAAAAGTAAAAGTAATTCTTGCAGTAAAAAAGGTAGAAGTAGAAATAACTTTCGAGCCAACTTGGACGAAAGAAATGATGAGTGAAGAGGCGAAACTAGAGCTTGGAATGTTATAGTAAATGAGTGGAGAAATTGTAAATAGAGTAGCAAACAGTAGTCTAATCAGTATGGATTTGACTGATTATGCGCCAACACAACCTATTGCTGTTTTAGATTTAAAAGATTTCCTTTTTCAAGGAATTGTACTAAAAGAAAAAGAGTTTAGGCAAAGTTTAAAGGAATTTGATTTTTCTATTTATAAAAACACAACTGTAGCTCTTAATTGTAGTGCAGATGCAATTGTACCCATGTGGGCTTTTATGCTGGTTACTTCTTACTTAAATTCAGTTAATTCTGATATCCATTTTGGCGTAAAAGAAGATGTATTTCAGCAAATTTTCACAAATAATATTAATGAGATTGATTCCTCTGAATTTGAAAGCAAAAAAGTAATAGTTAAAGGCTGCGGGCAAATACCCCTAACTGAAGCGCTATATATTGCAATTACTAAAAAACTACAAAATACAGTAAGTAGCTTAATGTTTGGGGAGGCATGTTCGGCTGTACCTGTTCTAAAAAATAAATAATGAATAACAATATTCAACATATAAATACTCAGATTTCTGAGTATAAAAAAGCAGTTATCAATCATCCTTTATACAACCAATTAAACACCATTGAGGATGTCCAAAAGCTTATGGAGATTCATGTATATGCAGTATGGGATTTCATGTCTTTATTAAAAGGACTACAAATTGAGCTTACTTGTACAACCTTGCCTTGGAAGCCTATTGGAAATACTAAAATAAGAAGACTAATCAACTCAATAGTTTTAGAAGAGGAGAGTGATGTAGATGCTGCGGGGAACCCTTCTTCTCATTATGAAATGTATTTGGATGCAATGGAAGAATGTGGGGCAAATACTAATAAAATTGACAAGTTTGTCAATAGCGTTTCAGACAGGAAATTACCTAAAGTAAATAAAGCGATTGACTCATTTTTAGCAACTACGTTTGATATTTTAAATAGTGGGGAGGCGCATAAAATTGCAGCAGCCTTTACTTTTGGTCGTGAGGATTTAATTCCAGACATGTTTACTGCAATTGTAAATGATTTAAGCAAAGAACATAAACTTGATAAGTTTATTTACTACTTAGAAAGACACATAGAATTAGATGGAGGAGAGCATGGGCCTTTAGCTTTGGAACTCATTAGTAATTTATGTGGAGAAAATAAGCAAAAATGGAAAGAAGTAGAAGAAACTGCTATTTCCTGTTTAGTTGCTCGTAAAGAGTTATGGGATCTGGTTTTAGATGGACTTGACTAATCTATTTTCCTTTTTCAAAAGTTTTAATAGAGTGTTCAACTGACTGATTAATCTGATTCAGTTCTCTAGCTGTAAAATCACGATACTCTCCTAATGGGATATCCAAATTAATATTCATAATTCTAACCCTTTTTAGCTTTCTTATATCATATTCCAAATACTCACACATCCTACGTATTTGTCTATTTAGTCCTTGTGTTAAAATAATCTTGAATTTCTTTTTATCCGTTTGTTTAACGAAGCATTTACGTGTAACAGTATCCAAAATTGGCACTCCATTTCCCATAGCTTCGATAAATTCCTTCGTTATTGGCTTACTAACTGTAACTTCATATTCTTTTTCATGATTGTTTCTAGCACGCAAAATCTTATTGACAATATCGCCATCATTCGTTAAAAAAATAAGGCCTTCTGAAGGCTTATCCAATCTTCCAATCGGAAAAATACGAGTTGGATAATTAATATAATCAATAATGTTATTCTTTTCACGCATTTGGTCAGTAGTACAAACAATACCTACTGGCTTGTTAAAGGCAATGTAAACCATTTTCTTCTTTTTAGCTCTGTGTACTACCTTACCATTTACACTTACCTCATCTTCAGCCGATATTTTAGTTCCCATTTCAGGAACCTCACCATTTATTTTTACTCTACCTTGTTCAATTAATTTATCAGCTGCTCTTCTAGAGCAGTAACCAATTTCTGATAAAAATTTATTTATCCTTGTAAGATTTGTATCATTCATAATTTCTACAAAAATACGCTAAAAAATTGTTAACATCTCGATAAAAACAAAAGACCCTTAATTACTTAAAACAGTCTGTTTCATTAAATTTGCGTTAAATAAAAAATAAAAAAATGACAAAGAAAATTTTATCAATCGTAATGGCAGGATTTTTCTCTTTATCAGCAATAGCTGATGAGGGAATGTGGCTTCCACAGTTATTAAAAGCAATGAATGAAAGCGACATGCAAGCACATGGCCTTCAACTTACTGCTGAAGACTTGTATTCTGTAAATAACTCATCACTTAAGGATGCAATAGTATCATTAGGAGGATTCTGTACGGCTGAAATGATTTCATCAGAAGGATTAATGCTTACCAATCACCATTGTGCATTTGGGTCAATTCAAGAACATTCAAGCGTTAGTAATAACTACTTAAAAGATGGTTTCTGGGCAATGAGTCGTGATGAAGAACTGGTAAATGAAGGGTTGACAGCATCATTTTTAGTCAGTATTGAAGAGGTGACCGCACGTGTATTAGCCGAACTTACTGATGATATGACAGAAAAACAAAGATCAGCAAAAATCAGAGAAATCTCTAAAACTATTGTTGATGAGAAAACTGCAGATACACACTACAATGCAAGGGTAAA
>CATEYX010000201.1 GCA_949511925.1 Cryomorphaceae bacterium
AATATATAATTTAATGTCAATAGAAGTTTGTAATTCAAATCAATCCTATATTTTTGCGGGACTAAAAAACAGATAATGAATTTACACGAATTTCAAGGAAAAGAATTATTAAATAGCTTCGGAGTAAGAATCCAAAGAGGTATAGTAGCCACTACAGCAGAAGAAGCGGTTACAGCTGCTGAAAAGTTAAATGCAGATACTGGTACTAGCTGGTGGGTAGTAAAAGCACAAGTGCATGCAGGAGGTAGAGGTAAAGGTGGTGGAGTGAAATTGGCTAAGTCACTTGAGGAAGTAAAGTCAATTTCTAATGATATTTTGGGAATGCATTTGGTAACTCCTCAAACTTCAGCTGAAGGAAAATTGGTACACCAAGTTCTAATCTGTGAGGATGTTTATTACCCAGGTGAAAGCGAAACCTCTGAGTTTTACATGTCTGTTTTGTTAAACAGATCTACTGGTAGAAATATGATTATGTATTCAACAGAAGGAGGAATGGATATTGAAGCGGTCGCTGAAGAAACTCCTCACTTAATTTTTCATGAAGAAATAGATCCTAAGGTTGGATTAACAGGTTTTCAATGTCGTAAAATTGCTTTTAATTTAGGTCTATCTGGTGCTGCATTTAAGGACATGACTAAGTTTGCATATGCATTATATACCGCATATGACAAGACGGATTCTTCTTTATTTGAGATTAATCCTGTATTGAAAACATCTGATAATATGATTATGGCTGTTGATGCAAAGGTTTCTTTAGATGAGAATGCATTATTTAGACATAAAGACTTCCTAGCATTAAGAGACGTAAGAGAAGAAGATGCTACAGAAGTAGAAGCAGGTGAGTATGGTTTGAACTTTGTAAAATTAGATGGTAATGTTGGTTGTATGGTAAATGGAGCAGGATTGGCTATGGCAACTATGGATATTATTAAAATGGCAGGAGGAAGCCCTGCTAACTTTCTAGATGTTGGTGGTACTGCTGATGCTAAAAGAGTTGAGCAAGCTTTCCGTATAATTTTAAAAGATGATAATGTAAAAGCGTTATTAGTAAATATTTTTGGAGGTATTGTAAGATGTGATAGAGTGGCACAAGGTATTGTCGATGCTTACAAAAATATAGGAGAGATAAATGTACCTTTAATCGTAAGGTTACAAGGGACAAATGCAGCTGAGGCTAAAAAATTAATTGACGATAGTGGTTTAAAAGTAGAGTCAGTTATTTTATTACAAGAAGCAGCTGATAAGGTTGCTGAAGTATTAGCTTAACAGTATGTTTTGATATTGAGTAATAAAAGATTCTTTTTCTATTATTCTTTAACCTTTTTCTTTATGCGTAATTAAGATTTTACTGAAAACTAGTTTATAAATATTTCTATTTGAAGTGCTTATATATTTTGTTAATTAAAATATTTAACTCTAATATATAAGGTATTTTCTTCTTATCTTTTTAAAATCTTCTAAGCCATCTCTCCAACTTGCTTTAATCTCTTTAGCTGTATTTCCTGCAATTATTTGACTTTTTAGTATATCATTTCCTGCTAATTTATTAAAAAAGTTATTAAAGAAATCTTCTTTTTCATAACATTGTTTATAAGCCTGAATTATCCAATTTAAATTAATATTTGTTAAATAGTTTTCTTGATTACGTAAGTCCGTTCCAAAACACAGTATATTTTCATGTTTAGGGTATTTACTTCCTTCTCCACTTTTTGGTGTAAAAGAATAGTTGCTCTCTAAATAAGGTGATCCAAAATGCTGGAAAGGATAATTAGTTCCTCTTCCAACACTTATATTTGTGCCTTCAAATAAGCACAAACTAGGATATAAATTTACCGCCCTAGTGTTTGGTAAATTTGGAGAAGGTTTAATAGGTAATGAATAATTTGTATTTTGAGAATAGTTTTCCATTTCAATAACTATTAATTCACATTTATTTAAAATCCAATTTTCGCCTAATATCATTTTGGCATATTCACCAATCGTCATGCCATGAACAATTGGAATAGGGTGCATACCTACAAAAGAGCGGAAATTAGTGTCTAAAATAGGACCATCAACATAATGTCCGTTTGGATTAGGTCTATCTAGTACTAATAATGGGATATTAAATTTTCCAGCAGCTTCCATTACATAATGTAAAGTAGAAATGTAGGTGTAAAATCGTACACCAACATCTTGTATGTCAAAAACTAGAATATCAATTCCCTTTAACTGCTCAGCATTTGGCTTTTTATTTTTTCCGTAGAGTGAGATGATCGGGATTCCTGTTTCTGCATCAATTCTATCTTTAATTTTAGCTCCTGCATCTGCCTTTCCTCTAAATCCATGTTCTGGAGAAAATACACTAACAATATTAATGCCTAAGCTAAGTAAACTGTCTACTAAATGAGTGTCATTTATCATTGAAGTTTGATTACTTATAACTCCGATACTTTTATTTTCTAAATGATTTAAATAGTTATTAGTTCGTTCAGCTGCTAAAACTAATTTTTGGGCTTGTGCACTAAAAGTGAACAGGACTAAACTAATGCAAATTATTTGTTTTATTTTCGCCATCATAATGAATATTGAATACTTTATATCTAAACGCTTATTTACTGCAAAGGAAGAAAATAATTCTTATACTAAACCAATTTTGCGTATCGCAATTTTAGCAATTGCCCTATCAGTAGCGATTATGTTACTTTCAGTTATGGTGGTAACAGGTTTTAAAAACGATATTTCCGATAAAATTATTGGTTTTGGTTCTCATATAACTATTTCTTCTTTTTCTAATAATCAATCATATGAAACTGAGCCAATTAAAATTTCAGATAGCCTTTACTCTGTAGTGATGGAAAATCCTGAAGTAAAACACATTAGTACTTTTGCAACTAAAGCTGGAATAATTAAAACAAATGATGAAATTTTAGGTGTGGTTTTAAAAGGAGTATCCTCTAATTATGATTGGACATTTTTTAATAATAATTTAATTGCAGGAAAATGTTTTAATGTGATTGATAGCGTAAAAACTAATCAAGTTCTAATTTCTGAAAATTCTGCAAATAGCTTGCGATTAGGTGTGGGAGATGACTTGATTATGTATTTTATCCAAGACCCACCAAGAGTAAGAAAATTTGAAGTCTCTGGAATTTACAATACTGCCTTATCTGATTTTGATAAACTTTATGTAATGGGTGATATTAAACATATACAGTCCCTAAATTCTTGGGAAAATAATTTAGTAGGAGGTGTGGAAATTAGTATAAATGATTTTAATAATTTGGATTTGGTTACTAAAGAGATATATGATAAAATCCCTTATAATTTAAATGCTCTAAGCATAAAAGAAAAAACACCTCAAATTTTTGATTGGTTGAGTTTACAAGATATAAATGTGCGTGTTATTTTAATATTGATGTTAATAGTAGGGGGAATAAATATGGTAACAGCACTCTTAATTCTTATATTGGAGCGAACTAAAATGATTGGTTTATTAAAAGCTTTGGGAGCTAATGATTGGACTGTTCGTAGGGTGTTTTTATATTCATCTTTACATTTAATATTGAAGGGTCTATTTTGGGGAAATTTTATAGCTTTAGGTTTTGCTTTTCTACAAAAACAATTTTCAATTATTAGTTTAGATCCTAATATTTATTATATGAATACAGTACCCATAAATTTTGCCTTTACTAATATTATATTATTGAATATTGGGACCATTATTATTTGCTATTTAATTCTAATTATACCATCAATTATTATTACTAAAATCACGCCTGTTAAAGCAATTCGTTTTACCTAATTTTAATAAATTTGCACCATAAAATTTATAAATGAAATATTATAATAATATATTAGAAACTATTGGCAATACTCCTCTAGTAAAATTAAATAAAGTTGTTGAAACTGATGCTTTAGTTTTAGCAAAGGTTGAGACTTTTAACCCAGGAAACTCCATTAAGGATAGAATGGCACTTAAGATGATTGAAGATGCAGAAATAGATGGGAGATTAAAGCCTGGAGGGACGATTATTGAAGGTACTTCTGGTAACACAGGCATGGGATTGGCATTAGCTGCTATTCAAAAGGGATATAAATGTATTTTTGTTTTGGCGGATAAACAATCTAAAGAGAAAATGGATATTTTGCGTGCTGTAGGAGCTGAGGTAGTAGTTTGCCCAACTAATGTTCCACCTGAAAGTGAATTATCTTATTATTCTGTTGCAAGGCGTTTAACTGAGGAAACACCAAATGCTTGGTATGTGAATCAGTATGATAATCCATCTAATACACAGGCTCATTATGATAGTACTGGTCCTGAAATTTGGAAACAAACAGCAGGAAAAATTACACATTTAGTTGTTGGTGTTGGTACTGGAGGAACAATTTCTGGTTCTGCAAAATTTTTAAAGGAACAAAATCCTAATATTAAAATTTGGGGTATTGATACATTCGGTTCAGTATTTAAGAAATATCATGAAACAGGAGAGTTTGATGAAAAGGAGATTTACAGTTACATTACAGAAGGAATAGGAGAGGATATTTTACCTAAAAATGTTAATTTTGATATTATTGATCATTTCGAAAAAGTAACAGATAAGGATGGTGCTATTTATACTAGAAGAATTGCTCGTGAGGAAGGAATTTTAGTAGGATATTCTGCTGGAAGTGCAGTTGCAGGTATCAATCAAATGAAAGCTAAATTATGTAAGGATGATGTAGTTGTGGTTATCTTTCATGATCATGGTACTCGTTATGTTGGAAAGCTATTTAATGATGAGTGGATGAAGGAAATGAAATTTATCTAACAAAACAAAACTTACTAACATCTTAAAAAGTCAACTCAATTCTAATTGGTTGACTTTTTTGTTTTCCTAAATTTACAAATATTATTCTAAAGCTGTAAAAGACTATATGTATCTAATATTTGACACTGAAACCACAGGTTTACCTCAAAACTGGAAAGCACCATTAACTGATTTTAATAATTGGCCAAGGTGTGTTCAGTTGGCCTGGCAAGTACATGATGTGGAGGGTAAATTATTGGAAGTTAAAAACTACATTATAAAGCCAGAAAGTTATGATATTCCTTTTAATGCAGAGAAAATACATGGTATCTCAACTGAGCGTGCCAACAAGCAAGGTATCCCTTTAGATCAAGTATTGTTAGAGTTTGTAAAGGATGTTGAAAAATGTAAGTTTGTTATTGGTCATAATATTTCTTTTGATAATAGTATAGTAGGTTGTGAATTATTAAGGAAAGATATGTTAAATATTTTGGCTGATTTTCCTGCATTAGATACAAAAGATGATGCTACTAATTTTTGTGCAATTCCAGGTGGAAGAGGTGGTAAATTTAAATGGCCAAAACTAACTGAACTACATGTTAAACTTTTTGGAGATGCATTTGCTGAGGCTCATAATGCTTCTGCTGATGTAGAAGCAACTGCTAGATGTTTCTTAGAGTTAATTCGTTTGGAAGTTATTCCGTTTTCGAAAGCTGGAATGTCTGCGAATGAGTTTGATAATTATAAAACTATTAATCCAAGTCCCTTTGATTTAATTGGTTTAAATATTGAGCCTTACAGCTTGGGTGAAAATTCTAATGTTGAAGAGGATTTAATTGAAACTTCAAAAAAGGAAAGTGAAACTGAAGTTATTTCAGACTCTCCTTTTTCACATCTTCATGTTCATTCTCAATTTTCTATTTTACAATCTACTATTGATATTAAAGCCCTTGTCAACAAAGCTGCAGATATTGGTATGCCAGCAGTTGGACTCACTGATCATACGAACATGTTTGGTGCATATAAGTTTATTGATTCTGTGCTTAATCATCCTGTAAATGCTAATTTGAAAGAAGGACAGAAACCTATTTTAAAGGCAGTGTTAGGTTGTGAATTGAATGTCTGTAACAATCACAACGATAAAACAGTAAAGGACTATGGCTCACAAGTACCTTTCTTCTGTAAAAATAAGAACGGATTTCATAATTTAGCCAAACTTTCATCCTTAGGGAATGTTGCGGGTTTCTACTATGTTCCTAGAGTAGATAAGAATTTGATTACTGATTATAAACAGGATTTAATTGCTTTAACAGGTAGTACTTATGGAGCTATTCCAAATTTAATTTTGAATGTAGGGGAGGCACAAGCAGAGGAAGAGTTTAAATGGTGGCATACTACATTTGGTGATGATTTTTATGTAGAAATTAATCGACATAAATTAGATGAAGAGCAACATGTAAACAAGGTGCTAATTGCTTTTGCTAAAAAATATAATGTCAAAATTATTGCTTCTAACAATGTATATTACTTAGAAAAGGAAGATGCTAATGCTCATGACATTCTTTTGTGTGTGAAAGATGGAGAGCAACAAGCTACTCCTAAAGGAAGTGGTAGAGGTTTGCGTTACGGCTTTCCTAATGATGAATTCTATTTCAAATCTTCAAAAGATATGCAGGAACTTTTTGCAGACTTACCTGAAGCTATTGATAATATTACTCACTTAATTAATAAAATTGAACCCTATACTTTAGCTCGAGAAGTTTTATTGCCGGAATTTGATATTCCAAAGGAATTTGTAGACCCACAAGATAAAGTGGATGGAAAAAAAAGAGGTGAGAATTCTTATTTAAAATACCTTACTTATCAGGGTGCTAAAGAGCGTTATATTGAAATTACTGATGCAATTAAGGAAAGAATTGATTTTGAACTTCAAGTAATTGAAAATTCAGGTTATCCAGGGTATTTTCTTATTGTTCAGGATTTTATAAAACAAGCAAGGATTATGGATGTTTCTGTTGGTCCGGGTAGAGGTTCAGCTGCTGGTTCTGTAGTTGCATATTGTAATACTATTACTAATGTTGATCCTATAAAATATGATTTGCTTTTTGAACGGTTTCTAAATCCTGAACGTGTATCATTACCTGATATTGATATTGATTTTGATGATGAAGGAAGGGGGAGAATTATTGATTGGGTAGTAAATAAATACGGAAAGGAAAATGTAGCTCAAATTATTACTTATGGAACTATGGCTGCAAAGTCCTCTATTCGTGATACCGCTCGAGTATTAGATCTTCCATTATTTGAAGCGGATAGAGCAGCAAAGTTGGTTCCAGATTTAACTTCATTAAGAAAGATTTTTTCATGGGATGAAAAGACCTTGAAGGAAAAATTAAAAGCTGATCAGTTGACTAACACTAAAGCCTTAATTGAATTATCTCAGGGAAATGATTTGACAGCTGAAACTATTAATTTAGCTAGAAGATTAGAGGGGAATATTAGGAATACAGGAACACATGCTTGTGGTGTAATTATTACTCCTGAACCTTTAATGGGACTCATCCCTATGACAAGAGCTAAGGATTCTGATTTAATGGTAACTCAGTTTGATAATAGTGTTGTGGAGGACGCTGGGTTGTTGAAAATGGATTTTTTAGGCTTACGTAATCTTACTATTATTAAGGATTGTTTGAAAATTATCAAGAGAATACATTCAGTAGAAATTGATATTGATGCTATTCCTTTAGATGATTTAGAAACTTTCGAAATATTTCAAAGTGGAGCGACATCTGGTATTTTTCAGTTTTCTTCTGATGGAATGAAGGCACACTTAAAACAATTAAAGCCAGATAAATTTGACGATTTAATTGCTATGAATGCTTTGTATCGTCCTGGTCCAATGGAGTACATTCCTAATTACATTAAACGTAAGCATGGGATGGAAGAGATTGAATATGATTTACCTGAAATGGAAGAATTCTTGTCAGGAACTTACGGTATTACAGTCTACCAGGAGCAAGTAATGTTACTTTCACAAAAATTAGCTGGTTTTTCTAAGGGAGATGCTGATATGCTAAGAAAGGGAATGGGGAAAAAAATTAAAGCGGTATTGGATAAATTGAAACCTAAGTTTTTTGCTGGCTGTGAGGAGAATGGCTTTGATATCAATACTGTAGATAAAATATGGACTGATTGGGAAGCTTTTGCTTCTTATGCATTTAATAAGTCTCATTCAACTTGTTACGCTCTTATAGCTTATCAAACAGCTTATTTAAAAGCTCATTATCCATCTGAATTAATGGCTTCTTTACTCACAAACCATATGCGAGATATTAAGGATATCACTTATTTTATGGAAGAATGTAAACGAATGGGAGTTCCAGTCTTAGGGCCTGATGTAAATGAGAGTTTTTATAAGTTTGCAGTAAATGAGAAAGGGGAAATCCGTTTTGGTTTAGGAGCTGTAAAAGGGGTAGGTGAAGGGGCTGTTGAGGCAATTGTTAATGAACGAAATGAAGGAAAATATTCTGCATTTGATGATTTTGTGAAGCGTGTAGATTTACGTTCAGCAAATAAAAGAACTCTAGAAAGTATGGTGTGTTCAGGCGGTTTTGATTCATTTGAGTTAAAACGTTCACAATATTTTGCTAAGGAAGATAATGGTCAGACTTTTTTAGAGAAAATGATTAAGTTTGGAAACAAAGTCAAAGATAGCGCTAACTCAAACCAATTTGATATGTTTGGTGAGAGTGCTGAGGCAACTATTCAGGCTCCTATTCCAAACGAAACACCAATTTGGACAACAATGGAATTACTTTCCAAAGAAAAGGATGTTGTTGGAATTTACATTTCTGGTCACCCTTTGGATGATTATAAAGTTGAAATGGCTAATTTCTGTAATGGAAACTTTTCTATGCTTAATGATTTAGATAAAATTTATGGTAAAGACTTGCGCTTTGCTGGAGTAGTAACGAAAGTTGAACATAGAGAGACGAAAACAGGAAAGCCTTTTGGAGTTTTGCAAATTGAGGATTATCACGATTCATTTAGTTTCTATTTATTTAGTGATGATTATATTAACTTTAAGGCTTACTTAACGACAGGCTGGCTTTTACACCTAAGTGGTAAAGTTAAAAAGCGTTTCTATAATGATGATTTAGAGTTTAAGATTTCGTCAATTGATTTGCTTTCCGAACTAATTGATAAGGAAGTAAGAGATGTTATATTAAAGGTTGATGTAAAAGATGTATCAGATCAATTAGTGAGTGATGTAGTGAATATTGTTTCAGAACATAAAGGTAAGCATTCATTAGTTTTTAATGTGGTTGATCATCTTAATAAGTATGAAGTAGATTTACTATCTCGAAAAATGAAGGTAAATTTAGATAGAGAATTTTTAGAAAGAATTGGTGAATTAAATCAGTTGAAAGTAAAGATAAAATCATAAAATAATTTATAGATTTGTAACCTAAATAAAAATAAAAAAAATGGCATTAGAATTCACAGACGCAAATTTTAAAGAACTAGTATTAGATTCAGATAAGCCTGTATTGGTTGATTTTTGGGCAACTTGGTGTGGCCCATGTAGAGCAATTGCTCCTGTTATAGATGAGTTACATACTGAAATGGATGGTAAAGCATTAATAGGAAAGGTTAACGTTGATGAAAATTCTGATACTCCTGTAACTTATGGGGTAAGGAACATTCCAACGTTATTAGTTTTTAAAAATGGAGAAGTAGTTGACAAAGTAGTAGGCAATCAGCCTAAATCAAAATTAGTTGAGATTTTAGAGTCTCATATGTAGAATTAAAACTTTAAATTTAAAAGGGCTTGTAGCCCTTTTTTAGTTAAATGAAAAAGCTAGAACACATAAATTTACCTGTAAACATGGAGCTATTTGCAAGGCAAGTAGTTGAAGGATTTGTAACTGGTTTACATAAAAGTCCTTATCATGGTTTTTCGGTTGAGTTTGCTGAGCATAGACTATATAATTCTGGTGAAAGCACTAAACATATTGACTGGAAGCTATTTGGACGTACTGATAAGCTTTTTGTAAAACGATATGAAGAAGAAACAAACTTAAGGTGTCAATTAGTAATAGATTCATCTTCTTCCATGTATTACCCAAAACTTGAATCACCTAGCTTAGAAAAACCCAATAAATTATTGTTTGCTATTTATGCGTCTGCAGTAATGATGAATTTGTTAAAACAACAAAGAGATGCAGTTGGTCTTAGTGTTTTTGCTGAGAAGTTAGAAGTACATACCCCAAACCGAACTACACAGAGGCATCATAGAATATTGTACAGCGAGTTGGATAAGTTGTTGGAAGTTGATCCAGTTAAGTCAGCAAAGCAAACTGAATCAAATATTGCTTTACATCAAGTTTCTGAATTATTACATAAGCGATCCTTAGTAATCATATTCACTGATTTTATTCATTCTACTAAAACTTTGGATGAACAGTTTGAGGCATATAAACATTTAAAATACAATAAACATGAGATAGTATTATTCTATTTGAATGATCCAATCACTGAAAAAAATCTAGAATTTGACAATAAGCCATATAAATTTGTTGATTTAGAGACTAGGGAGGAAATAAAATTAAGTCCTAATTTGTATCAAAAAGAGCATAAAGAACAAGCTGAAAATTATCTTAAAGAATTGAAATTAAAATGTTTGCAATACAAAATTGATTTTGTAGAAATTGATATAAATATGGGTTTTGATAAGGTCTTAAATTCATATCTACTTAAAAGACAAAAAATGCTTTGAGGTTTATTAAAACAAATTATATTTGCATCACTTTTTAATAAAGTACGGTCTGGTAGTTCAGCTGGTTAGAATACATGCCTGTCACGCATGGGGTCGCGGGTTCGAGTCCCGTCCAGACCGCTCAGTCAATAGATAAACCCTTGTAATTTAATAGATTACAGGGGTTTTTTATTTTACCGTTGTCTAATTCGTTGTCTGTTTATAGATTTTTTCTTTATGAATTAGCCTTTTTTCTCTTAAATTTTTAAAACATAATTTATTGTTTTATACAAAACTTGTTGATTTTTAAAATCTTTTGATGACTTTTGTTAATATATGGATATTAGAAATATAGCAGAAGAACTAAAAGACCCTAATAAAATTAGTGCAGAGGAGCTTATTCAATTAGATTATAAAAGAAGGATGAATCTTTGGGAAAAGAAGCTAAATAAGAGAAAACAAAAAATAATTTCCAAAATTAATTTAGAACTTATTAGGATTAATAAAGCTGAAAAGAAACAATTCTTATTAAATAAATGTAAAGAAATTGAACGTTTACATTATAGGACAAGCCTTGAAAGACACCAGAATATAAGAAGGTTATGCAGAATGCTTATTAATGAGCTATTATATATTAATAAATTACAGGATGATATTATTGAAAAACCTCAAAGCAATAAAAATATAACTTTTGAATATAAAAAGAAAGCCTTATTCGATTCTGATATAGGGGATCTATTTGAAGACTCTAAATATCTATTAGATGATATAGTTACTAAAAAGATATTTGTAAGTGCTTTTAGTGGTGATAAGATAAAAACAAAAATATTATGGAAAGCTGGTGTTAATGAGCTTGTTTATTACATAAGGAAACTTGTTGAGAATAATTTTATTGATAATAACCGTAAATGGTGTAAGACAGTTAATACCTTTAAGCTTTATGAGAAAAAGCTAGTTAATTCAGAGCTAAAGAGCGTAAAAGTTAATGAAATGAAATATGAAAAGGTAAGAGAAATAAACCTTATTTTCAGAAAGTTTAATAAATAATTTAATTTAAAATGTTAATTACCAGTAATTTAATGCACTACCTTTAACTGCAATAATTTAATGCAGTTATTAAGAATTCATATGTTTTATACCTTTACAACAGTAATTTTATAAAATATGAAAAAAGAAAACCTTTCTTTATTTAACCTAACGGTTTCGGATTTTAGAAAGCTCCTAACGCTTACTTTTTCTGAACAATTTCCCAAAAGGAAAAAAGAAAAATCATTACCGAAACTTTTGACTATGTCTGAGGTGATGATTCATTTTTCAATTACAAAGCCAACAATTTATAAATGGGTGAAATTTAATATTTTGCCTGCACCTTTAAAGATAGGGGGACTTGTGTATTTTAGAAAAGAGGATGTTGAATTAATGTTAGCAAATAAAAAATAAAATGGCAGAGATAAATTATACGAATGAACCTATTGATACAACAAGCGAATTTTATCGTGAATGCAATAATAATGAACACGGCTGTGATAAAAAGGAGTTTATGGCTAATAATCTACAAGTAGGTTATTGTACTGACAAATGTAAAGATGCTTTTAATAATAGAAAGAAGCGTATGCTAAACGCAGGCATCTCAAAAGTAAATGATTCAAACCTAAATAAGATTATGAAGCTATGGGATAATAATAAAAATGTTTCCTTGAAAGCAACTGAGTTGATGGCTTTTGGAATAGACTTATCAAAAAGTAATGAAGTAATAATTTTAGACCCAAATAATAATAGAGTTCTCTTGAGGTTTGGTGATTTCTACTTACAACGAATTGAGAAAGACTCAGTTCGTATATTTACTAAAGACAAAATGAATGATGGAAAATAAATTATTTGATAAATATTTTGGACCACCAATGAATATGCCAGAACTTCCTGCTAAGAAAGAGGGTGTTAATTATTTATTAATAGGAGGACTGCTGATTAGCTTTTTATTCTATAATGCATATATACAATCAAAATACAAAAAAGAAGAGGTTTAGCTCTCTCTTGTAGCAATAAACAACAATTTGACCTTAGCGGCTTTGCTAAAGGCATTTACACCCTTAAACTGTTAAGTGAAAATGGCGTAATGGATAAGAAAGTAGTTTTGGAATAGGAGGGTATTAGTTGTACGTCTTCATACCAAAGTGGAATAATTTTGTGTAAAGTTAGTAAATAGTTTTCGCTTTTCATAATTATGCTGATTTCAGCTTTTGTTGTATATATTCTTGTCTTCTTTTTTGTATAGTTTTTAGCTTCGTTCCCTTCCTTTTTTTAAGGATTATTTCTTCTCTTCCAAAATACACATCTGAGGGAGTTACATTGCTCAAAGATACGTGATATCGCTCATTATTATAATACTCTACCCAATCCCTTATCGCTAATTCTAACTCAGATAGACTGTAATAATGATGTAGTTTGATAATATTCTTCATAGATCTGTGATACCTTTCTATCTTTCCTTGAGTTTGTGGGTGATTAGGTTTTCCTCTAACATGCCCCATTCCTATGTCTGATAAATAGGATTTTAACTCATGAGAAATATAACAACTTCCATTATCAGATAATAATCTTGGAAGTTCTTTTTCATCTAGATTTGCATTGAAAATTGCAGCATCAATACTTCTTTTCACATCTTCAGTTTTCATCCTTTCACAGAGTTCCCAACTCACAATATACCTGGAGTAATCATCCATAATAGTGGATAAATAAAACCAACCATAATTCTTGATTTTAAAGTAGGTGAAATCAGTCTGCCATTGCTGATGCACTCTTGAGGGCTGATCCTTGAACTTCTTGGCTGCAGCCATTACAATATGAGTTGGAGTAGTTATCAATCCTCTTCTTTTCAGTATTCTGTAAACAGAAGATTCAGATATAAAATATCCTCTCTCATCCGTTATGTGAGCAGCTAATTCTCTTGGTGATAGTTCAGGTCTTTCCAATGCAATTTTAACTGTTTTGTCAATCAGATTATTGGGGATTTTATTCCAAAACTTACTTCTTTTTCTTTCTTTCGGGGCAAGTCCGTCAAAACCATTTTCAGTATACCTACCGTACCATTTATAGAATGTGCTGGAGTGAATATTCAGTTCCTTAAGAGTAGGTTTTACTCCAAGTTCTGAACCCTCTACTAATTTAATAATCTCCATTTTTTCTGTTTGTTTATATCTTCTATATTTCATACCTATTTCTCTGAAGTGTTGTTTTTTTTCAAAACTCTAAGTTCCAAACTTACTTCTTTAAACATATGAGTAAGTTCTTCATTTTCTCTCTTTAATGTTTTTACTTCTGTGGTATTTGCTTCTCTTAGGGTATCTCCTTGGAGTCTGTGTTTCCCTGCTTCCATAAAATCCTTAGACCATTTGTAGTAAGTCGCAGGAGTTATCCCATGATTTCTACATATCTGCGCTATGGATTCTTCTTGTTTAAATCCTGCCAATACAACTACTATTTTCTCCTCAGAGTTGTATCTCTTTCTTGTCTTTCTTTTTAGTTCCTTAATGAACTTCATTGCGTTTTCTTTGTCTTTCATTTTTATTAAATTTAAAGGGTTAAAATTAACAAAAACCATATACTAGAATTTTACACTAAACAGTCCACTTTGGTCTGACGGATTACACAAGCTGAAATCAATCTTTATAGTTTCGTTCTTGTTTGAAAATTCTATTAAAGAATTACAGTACGAAATTGAAACAGCAGGGTTTTTAAAATTTATTTTATGAAGTTTGAAGATATGCTTAAACCATATCATTAAATCTTCAATTGCAATTTTTTCAAAACCTGAAATATCTCTTGAAAGAATTTCAAAGTTCCAATCATTCTTGAAGTTTAGCAACCCATTTTCAAGAAGGTCTAAAACCAATAATTGAAATCGAATAATTGCTGTTGCTTTATAGTTGGGGTTTTTAAGATCAATTCCATTTTCGAAAGCAGATTGGTAATCTGATAAAGATATGAAAGTGTTGTCATTTTCTTTTCGAGTTTCTTGTTTTGCTTTTACTTTTTCTATTCTGTCTTTTATTTCTTGGATTTTCTGCAAGAAAATTTCATTCTCTAATTCTAAAATCAGAAGTTGTTATTCTTACCGTCAGAATTCCATAATTTGCGGTATGAGAATCACGGATTATATCCTGGTCATTATTATGCTTATGTTGCGAGCCATCAATCTCAATTATTAAATAAGCTTGTGGTAAATAAAAGTCAACTTGTTGATTCACATACTCATCAACTTCAACTTGTGTAATGTCTTCTATTTTTATTTCAGGAATTATCAGTTGTTGAATAAACTTGTATTCCGATAAATATTTTGGTATTAGCTCTTCAAAAAACTTTTTGGCTGGATAATAATTACCTTTTTCATCTCCTCTTATTGTTCTTTCCCAATTGGGCTGTTCTCTATCAATAAGCGGATATGCTTTTTGAAAATCTTTATCTTTATGAAGGTGTCCTAATTCTCCTTGTAGATAAGTTGATAGTAGTGTTGGTTTTCCTCTTTGTAGAATATTCTTCAGAATACAAATTGCAGGTAAATACTCATTGCTAATTCTTTCCCCTTTGAGGTTTTGAATCACAAAATTATGATTGCTATAAGAGTAATTTGCTGAGTATTCTTTCATCATTTATTCAGATTTCAAATATTTTCTAAAATAGTTGATTTTCATTTATTGCATACATTCAATACCAATATTTCTGTCTTGAATATGTAGGATACATTTTTTAACTAGTTTGTTATCAAAATGACCCACCATATTGTCGTAGGCATAACTCCGCAAAACTACTTTAATATTTATTTGTTGGATGATTTTCATTTGTTTAGTTGCCAACTGTATATTTTTTTACAATTTCTTTATTTTTACAAACCTAACCAAAATAATCTGATTGCTTATCTATTAATTTTTGTAGTATTGCACATAACCAATTGTTCGCAGTAATATAAGAGACCAATGCTTAGACCATCTAATTTAAAATATATAAAACCTAAAGGGGAAGGTTACTTTTGTGCTGTTTCAGAAATGAAAGATGAATCTACAGGCATTAAATATGCTTTAAAAAAACTAAAGAAAAAACATTACGATAATGAAGAGTACAGGTATCGTCTCTTAAGAGAAATTAAACTATTACGACAGCTTAATAATTCTAATCGAATAGTTAACTTGATTAGTCATGGGAACGACCATGAAAATAAGGAGCTTTGGTATCTCATGCCTTTAGCTCCTTACAATCTTTATGATTTTATTAAAAAAAACAATCGAAAAATTTCTAAAGCGCTAAGGTTCGAAATTATAAGTCAAGTAATTGAAGCTATAAAATTTGCTCATTCAAAAAGCATTTTACACCGTGATTTATCATCCAACAATATCCTTGTTTTTAGAAATGAGTCCGACTTAGAAATAAAGGTGTCAGACTTTGGTCTCGGAAAAGAGTCTGAATCTTTATCCTATTACACAAAGTCTAGTGCATCTGGATATGGGCAGATACTTTATGTTTCCCCTGAACAAAGAAACAAGTTGAAAGATGCAACTAATCAGAGTGATATCTATTCTTTAGGAAAGCTTACATACTTCATACTCACTGGTAGAGACCCTGACAATGTGAAAGCTTCTGAACTGTCGTCCTTAGTAAGCAAATCAACTGAAGAAATCCCAAGTGAACGACACAAGGATATATTAGAATTTGAAAATCACTTTCAAGCTTTAAAAGACCTAATCTTTAACACGAATATCCCTTTAGATTTTTTGACCTTGAAAGAAATTTTGCAACATAAAGATTCTATTGACTTAATCAAAATTCATGAGTTATTAGTGATTGGAAAGTATTCATCACATGTTTATAGCGATTACATTGAACCTGTAAATAGTTACATGCTCACAAAGAGTAATCTTGAAGAGTATTATCATTCAGCAGGCAATAATATTAGAGATTTTGTAAAGACATATACAGAAAGACTAAATGAATGCTATCAAACGGTTAGATGGCCATTCAGTGAAATGGGCACCTTTGGAAAAGTCCTGACATCTATTGTAAAATTAGTTTCTGATGAAGAAACCAAACTTATCTGTCTCAGGAATCTTTGGCATTTAGCCTATGAATCTGACCAATGGTCTGTTCAACCTCTTATCAAAGAAGTTCTTAATAAAAAATACATAACAACATCTATAGAAACCCAGCTTGCAGAATATATCTTATCTTCTGATACAGAAGTTGATATTGAACAATTCTCAGGTCTTGATATTCCACTTATAGTTAAAAAATCAATTATAACTTCTCATCAAAATGCTATTAAGACTAAAAAAGAAAGTGAAACCAATCGAAAAGATGAAATTAATAATTTTGAATGGTAAAAATGCTACAGCTAACAGCGTATATAAAACATAGCTAATAAAGATTTTACGAATAGTTTGTACTTATTAGCAAAGCTCACCAAATTCTTTGATTTGGCTTTACAAAAAAAACAAAATAAAAAGTTTAGGCTAAGTGCGTAACGAAAAGTTTAGTGTATTTTTAATCCGTTATTATTCATATTCTAACCTTTGGCAACAATTAAAAATGAAAAGAGTAATCTTCCTAGTAATCATATTAACAACACTTGTTTGTACTCCATTTTTTGCACAAGAATCTGAGAACGTCAATGACAAATTACGAGCAGCATTGATATCCTTAGATTCTAAGGATTACGAAAAAGCCGAAATGCTGATTAACGATTACCTATTGCTTTTCCCAAATGACGAATTTGCATTTAATGGATTAGGCATTATTAAATACAGACAAGGTGAAATTGATAAGGCAATTGAATTGTTCGACAAGTCAATTGCCCTTAAGCCTGACTTCATTAATGCACACGAGAATAGAGCAAATGCAAAGGTTGATAGAGGTGATGTCCTTGGAGCACTCAAAGATATCAACTTTGCTATCAATCAAGACTCTACTCTTTCGTCAACTTATATTAACCGTGGTAGAATTCAGCTCATAAACAAAGACACGATTAGTGCTTTTAATGACTTTGATAAAGGAATTAAGCTCGGATCGATCGCTCCACAAGCGTATACAAATCGTGGGATATGCTATTGGTATCAAAAAAAGCTTGATTTAGCTCTTGCAGACCTTCAGTATGCTATTTCTCAGCATCCAAATTATGGCTATGCTTATGCTAATTATGGAATTGTTCAAATTGAAGGTCTAAATGATATTGTAAGCGCTAATGTTTCCCTTCAAAAAGCATATAATCTTGGCTTACGAGACAATGGGATTATTTTTAGGATAGGCTATACAAATCAACTTCTCGGAAAGCTTGATGAAGCTTTTTTTTATTACAGTCTATTCATTAAAACTGACCCTACTGATTCGGAAGCATTTTACAATAGAGGTACTATTATTGCTCACCAAAAAAAATATGACCTTGCACTTCAAGACTTTGGAATCAGCCTAAAACTAGAGCCTAAAAACACAGGCGTATTGACTAATCGAGCTCTTTTAGTTTATGAACCCACAGGAGAATTTAACAAAGCTATAAGTGACATGCAAAATGTTATTAAGCAAAAAGAAAACTTGAATTTAAATCCTGCTATTGCTTACAACAACCTTGGATACCTTCAACTTAAGAATCAAGAATTAGTTATTGCACTTAATAATATAAAGCGCTCCATTGAGCTAGACTCAACAAACTCATATGCGTATAAAAACCTAGCTCTTATCGGAATTGAATCAGGAGACTTAAGTTCTGCATGTAACGCAACTCAAAAAGCAATTGATCTCGGTTTTATAGAAAACTACGGAAATGAAATTCTCGCAATTAAAGAGAACGCCTGTAGAAAGGATAAAAAATAATCCACTACAACAATGGATAATATAATTGCTACAAATCGATAAAACCTAAGTTAATTATTTTTTATGAATTTAATGCTTTGCTGAAAATTTAGTACTTTTAGACTCTTAACAAACTATATACAACTACGTTGTATAGTCAATTATAAAAATGACCGAATATTCAAATAGCATATTTGTTTTTAGCAAACACTGTTACAAACGTTAAAAAGCCAAAAGAGCTATTTTTTGCAAAACCAGATGAGATTTACATTAAATAATGAGTGAAGAAAAAGTATCAGCAAGTGGAGAAAGAGCTGCAATAGGAGGTTATTTACCTCAATTTGACGAATTCGCTTGGTTCGTTTATTTGAATCTTGTAAATAAAAAACTTGAATGGATACGAATAGCAGACCCGGAGGCTGAAGAACTTGATGATATCCAATACTCTACATATTCAGAAATTCATGCCTATCAAGTAAAATGGACTATTGCTAATGCAAACATATCATTTGCAAACTTTACTGATTTAATACCACTAATCACTTCTAGTTGGAAAAATTTAAAGACTGCTAATCCTAGTAAAAAAATAATCCCTCATTTAATCACTAATAAACCAACTTCTTCACATGACAGCCTGAAGGATAGCAACAATACGAAAATTGGCTCATTTGAGGATTTTATTTCTGAAGTTTGGGTAAAAATCAAATCGAATCAATCTATTGATGATAAATGGAAGCCGATTATTGAGGAGCTTAAAAAGATTTCTACTCTTAATGATTCCGAATTTGAGGAATTTATCCTTTGTTTTGATTTTCAATACAGCTACCAGAAAAGAGAGATTAAGGTTCAAAAAATGATTTTTTCTAAAGAGGATGAAGACCTAGTGAAATTATCTAGATTTTTATTTGAAGAAGCTGGAGGAAATGAAAGAAATGTTGAATTCTC
>CATEYX010000202.1 GCA_949511925.1 Cryomorphaceae bacterium
GAGCAGCTCTTTCTAAAATAGTTTTGGTTTTAGAATCGTATTCTTTTGGGAACGTTAAATCAATTTCAATTTTAACAATTCTCCTAGGATTATTTCCCATTGTTTTTTTAACAATTGCTGTAGTATTTTTAATATCAACATCATTCTTCTCCACAGCAATTGCCATAATAGTTAAGATACAACTTGCTAAAGCAGAACACACCATATCTGTTGGTGAAAAGGTTTCTCCTAGTCCATAGTTGTCTTTTGGAGCATCCGTACTTATTTCAGATCCAGAATCTAAATGAGTAGCAGTTGTTCTTAAGTTTCCTTGATATTTAATTTCGAATGTGTTCATAATATAACTTTAAAAAATGTAACTATATGGTTATTATTTGTTTTTATTAGTAAAAATTTACAAAAAAGCTCACTAAGAAAGAGAATTAAACAATCCACTTTGGTTTTAGGTGTTTTATTTAAAAACTAATTGCCAGCTATTTTACTAACTCTTTAATATTTCCAAAAGAATTATTTAGCTTTTCCGCTATCTGCTCCTTATCAACCCAAACAACTTTTGTTATTCCTTCTTCAGTTTGTGGTACCAAGATTCCTTTAAAATCAGTATGCATTGCAAACCAATAAGTGCGTTTAAGTATTTTTTCGCCATTTAATTCATAAGTATGATAGGTATCTTGCAAAGCATTTACAATACTTAATCCTGAAATCCCACACTCCTCTTCCACTTCACGAATAGCACACTCTTTTATATTTTCATTCAGTTCCAATTTTCCTTTTGGCAAATCCCATTTTCCATTTCTGAAAATCATAAGCAACTGACTTTCATAATTATAAACCAATCCTCCTGCAGCTTCAATTAAGGAATAATCAGCACAGAAAATTTCCCAATTATCAGTTATAATTTTTGGCTCATTATTAATGTAAACTTTATATTTTTGCGGCATGATATATGATATTGATATTGCTAAACAAGTTGCTAAATCTTTATTGCAAATAAACGCAATTATTTTACAACCCAACAACCCATTTGTATGGGCGGCAGGTTGGAACTCTCCTATTTACTGTGATAACCGAAAAACGCTATCCTATCCTGAAATAAGAAATTACATAAGACAAGGATTGTCCGCTATTGTTAAAAATCATTATAAAAGTGCCAATGTTATTGCTGGTGTAGCAACAGCCGGAATCCCTCATGGAGCTTTAGTTGCTGAAGAGTTAGGCCTACCTTTTATCTATGTTAGAGCAAAAGCAAAGGAACACGGAAAAAAAAACCAGATAGAAGGTTATTTTGAACAAGGACAATCAGTCATTTTAGTGGAAGACTTAATAAGTAGTGGTAAAAGTAGCTTGGAAGCAGCAGCCGTTTTGCGTGAAGCAGGAATGAATGTTAAAGGAATGGTTTCCATATTTACTTACGGCTTTGATGCAGCAGCTGAAAACTTTAAAGTTGCCGAATGTGAGTATGTATCTTTATGCGACTACAACACCTTATTACCACAAGCAATAGAATCACAATATATTGAAGAATCAGATTTGTCTATCCTGAAAGAATGGAGAGAAAATCCTTCAATTTGGAAAAAATAAAAATATGGCAACATTTACATCACCAGAAGTAATCGTTAACAGAAGTGCTGAAGATTTCTTTAATAAAATTGGAGACCTTAACAACCTAAAAGAGATAATGCCTTCCTCTATTAAGGATTTTGAAAGTACAGAAACAACCTGTTCATTTAAAATGAAAGGAATGCCAGCTTTAAATTTAGAATTAGGAGAAAAAACTCCTTTTTCGAAAATTTCCTTAACAGCCAATAGTAGTCAAGTGCCATTTTCTATGAATTGTTATATTACTGAAAAAGGAGATCAATGTCAAGCCCGTTTAGAAATAAATGCTGAGTTAAATATGATGATGAAAATGATGGTTGAAAAACCATTAACTCAGTTTTTGGATGTTTTAGCTAGTAAAATGGAGAATTTCTAAAACAAATATTTTACTTGCTGATTCTCAAATGCAGCAATGCTATCGTCTTCGAGTTTGATAAGTAGTTTCCCACTTTCACTTACCCCTTTTATTATTCCCATAAACTGCTTATTACCACTACCAAAAGCAGCTGGTTTATCTTTTAAAAATAAGGAATTCAAACATTCATTTTCTTGATTTTCACCAACCTTTAAGCGCTTTAATCTTTCAGATAGGAAACTTAAGAATTGTTCTTGTATTTCTAAAACTTCATATTCTTTATTTTGTTGCAAACGTAATGAAGTTGCCTTGAGCGAATAATCCTTAAATACAAGCTGATTTACATTAAAACCTAGCCCAATTACTGAATGAGTAATGTAATTTCCTTGTACTTTGTTTTGAATCAATATTCCAGCAATTTTTTGCTTGGCTACCAAAATATCATTCGGCCATTTTATTTCAGCCTCAATGCCTAAGCTTTTTAGCAAATCACACACCGACAAAGCAACTACTATACTAATTAAGAATTGCACATCAAGTTTTAATTTAGGTTCAATAACAACTGATAGCAAAAGATTTTCGTTTGCATTGCTTTCCCAAGCCTTACCTCTTTGCCCATTTCCCCCACTTTGGTAGCTTGCAGTAACTACTAATCCTTCCTTAAAAACTAGAGAATCTTTCAAACTTAACGCGTAATCGTTTGTTGAATTTATGGTTTCTAATTTTATGTGATTTTTAGTAAACAAAGCAGCCTAATTTTTTCAGAAATTATTGGTTTAAAAAATGTATTTTCGCAGTCGCAAATCTAAAAATAAAAATGGCTAAAAAAATTGATGCAACAAATATTCTATTAGAAAACATAATAGACGCGATACAAGATGTAAAAGGACTAGAAATTGTTTCCTTAGATTTAAGGAAGTTAGACTCTGCAATAAGTAAATACTTTATTATTTGTACAGGTACTTCAAGCACACATGTTAACGCAATTGAAGGAAGTATTAAAAAAACAATTTCTAAGGACATAGGAGAAAAACCATTCCATACTGAAGGAAATAGAGTTGGAGAATGGATCTTAATGGATTACTCAGATATAATTGTTCACATTTTTCAAGAAAAAACAAGAGCTTTTTACAATATTGAAGACTTTTGGGGTGATGCAGAATTCAAAAATTACAAAGAATAAAAGAATTTAGAAATGGATAACAAAAAGAAATCAAATTTACCAAACGGATTAAAAGGATTTAAATTCAAAATCTACTGGTTGTACGCAATCATATTTGTGTTTTTTATTGGTTTACAATTTATAGGTACTGAAGTAACCAAATCTACTAACTGGCAGGAATTTAACCAAACAATGTTACAAAACCGTAAGGTTGACAAAGTAGTAATTGTCAATAAAGACAAGGCTTATATCTACATTAAAAAGGAATTCTTATCAGAAGAACAGTTTAAAAAAGTAGGAAAAAAAGCATTTGGAGATGCTCCAAATTTAGGACCTCATTTTTACTTTGAGATTGGTTCGGTGGAAACGTTTAGTAATGATTTAAAAGATGCACAAATAGCATTTGACAGTGAGGACAAAATCTCTCCATTCTATGAAACAAAAAAGGATGTATTTGGTGATATTGTGGGCTGGATTTTACCTTTAGCATTCTTTATTTTTATTTGGCTTTTCATTATGAAAAAAATGGGTGGTGGCGCTGGGGGTGCTGGCGGACAAATATTTAATATTGGAAAATCACAAGGGAAATTAGTAGACAAAGAAGATATAAAAATAACCTTTGATGATGTTGCAGGATTAGAGGGCGCTAAAGAAGAAATTACTGAAATAGTTGACTTCTTGAAATCACCAGAGAAATACACCAAATTAGGAGCTAAAATTCCTAGAGGCGCTATGCTTATTGGTCCCCCTGGCACAGGGAAAACATTACTTGCCAAAGCAGTTGCTGGAGAGGCGAAAGTACCATTCTTCTCCCTTTCAGGTTCTGATTTTGTAGAAATGTTTGTAGGGGTTGGTGCAAGTAGAGTGCGTGATTTATTTAAACAAGCAAAGGAAAAATCTCCAGCTATTATCTTTATTGATGAAATAGATGCTATTGGTCGTGCAAGAGGGAAAAATGCAATGACAGGAAGTAATGACGAAAGAGAAAATACACTAAATCAGTTATTAACTGAAATGGATGGTTTTGGTACAAATTCAGGAGTAATTGTAATGGGTGCTACTAATAGAGCTGATGTTTTAGACAAAGCTTTGACGAGAGCAGGAAGATTTGACAGGCAAATATTTGTTGATTTACCAGACTTACTAGAGCGCAAAGCTATATTTGAAGTGCACTTAAAACCTATCAAATTGGCTGAAAGTATGGATGTTAATTTCTTGTCCAGACAAACCCCAGGTTTCTCAGGAGCTGACATTGCCAATGTCTGTAATGAGGCTGCTCTTATTGCTGCCAGAAAATCCAAAAAGGAAGTTGATAAACAAGATTTTATTGATGCGGTAGATAGAATTATAGGTGGACTAGAAAAAAAATCAAAAATTATTTCTCCTGGTGAAAAGAAAACAATTGCTTATCATGAGGCAGGACACGCAACTGTAAGTTGGATGTTAGAGTTCGCCTCTCCTCTTGTTAAAGTTACTATTGTACCCAGAGGAAAATCATTAGGTGCAGCATGGTACTTACCTGAAGAAAGACAATTGACCACTACCGAACAAATGTCAGATGAAATTTGTGCTGCAATGGGTGGTAGAGCTGCTGAAGATGTATTCTTTGGTAAAATATCAACTGGAGCCTTAAGCGACTTGGAAAAAGTGACTAAACAGGCTTATGCAATGGTAAGTATTTATGGTTTAAGCGAAAAAGTAGGAAATATCTCTTATTACGATTCTTCAGGACAACAATCAGGATTTACAAAACCTTATTCGGAAGAAAGAGCCCAAACAATAGATAATGAAGTTTCAAAAATTTTGGAAGTACAATATCAAAGAGCAAAAAATATTTTAATCGAGCATAAAGATAAAGTTGAAAAATTAGGATCTGAACTTTTAGAAAATGAAGTTATTTTTAAAGATGATTTAACTAAAATATTTGGGGATAGAAAATGGAAATCCTATGAAGAAGAGCAACTTATTAAGATGGATTTAGAAAAAATTGAATCTGACAAATTAGCAAAAGCAGCAAAAAAAATAAAAACAGAGGAGAAGAAAGCTAAAGTGGCAAAGGAGAAGGAAGCAAAAGCAACTAAAGAAACTGTAAATGATAAAAGTTCTTAGTACTGATAACCCAAATAAAGCTGCAATTGTAAAACAAATGCTAGAAGAGAATAACATTAAGGTTGTTCTGCTTAATAAACAAGATTCTTCTTATTTAATGTTTGGTTTAGTTGAACTATATGTACAGGAAGATCAGTTAGAAAAAACAGAGAATTTACTTAAAGAAATTAACAATGAACGAAACACTTAAAAGAGCATTATCAGGATTTTTCTATGTGCTTATCATGTGGTTCGGAACATCTTTTTCTGAATTATCATTCCAAATTTTATTTTTAGTTTTAGGGCTTGTTTCTATTTATGAGATGTGGAAACTAAGAAAAGGAAAATCAAAAGTTTATGCTTTTACATATGTACTACTTCCATTTTTTCTGATTCATTTTTTCGGAAAAATAGAAAGTGATAATATTAATTCTGTATTTGACCCCTCTCTTATTCTTCTTATGTTCATTCTTACTTGGACTTTTGACACCTTTGCCTATCTATTTGGTGTACGCTTTGGAAAAACACGAATTATGCCTTCTGTTTCACCAAAAAAATCATGGGAGGGATTTGCAGGTGGTTTTGTTTTTACTGTTTTAGCTTCCTTCATTACTACTAATTATTTCCTAGAATTAGACAATAGTATTGCTTTAGGGATGAGCCTATTTCTACCTTTCACCGCTACGCTTGGTGATTTTACAGAATCCTATTTTAAAAGAAAAGCTGGCGTTAAAGATTCAGGAAACTTTATACCAGGACATGGAGGAATGCTAGATCGAATGGATGCTTTTATGATTACTATTCCAGTATTATACATTTACTTAAATATCATTGTATGAAATTACACAAAGAAGGGAACACAACGCTAACTATTGAGATTTTGGCATTCAGTTTATTAAACTATTTAGCCTACTCATCTGAAAATGAATATGTAGCTTATTTCACTACTGCAATCACAGCTTTTTTATTCATTATGACCTTAAACTTTTTTCGTATTCCTAATCGTAAGTTCGAAAGAAAAAAAGGAATTGTTTACGCTCCTTGCGATGGGAAAGTAGTCGTTATTGAAGAAACCGAAGAAACTGAATATTACAAGGATAGAAGAATTCAAGTAAGTATCTTTATGTCTCCACTTAATGTACATAACCAAGTGTATCCTATTAGTGGAAATGTAAAATACACTAAATACCACCCTGGCAAATTTTTAGTCGCTTGGCACCCAAAAGCGTCAACTGATAATGAAAGAAGTACAGTAGTAGTTGAAAATGATAAAATCTCTGTTCTTTTCAGACAAATAGCAGGTGCAGTTGCTCGTAGGATTATGACTTACTCAAAGGAAAATGACACTGCTAATGTAGCCGATGAATTTGGATTTATTAAATTTGGTTCAAGAGTAGATTTGTTTTTCCCAATTGGAACAAAAATAAATACACAACTAGAAGAAAAAGTTACCGGAGGACAAAGTGTAATTGCTAGTTATTAGTTAAAGAGATGTATTTCAAATATTTTACTATATTTGCCTCAAATAAATTAAAAACAACAAAATGAAAAAAATATCAATCGTACTTTTAGCCGTATTCTTTATCGGAATCGCTAATGTAAATGCTCAAACTGATGCAACTACTGTAACTGATGTTACTAACGAAACTGTAGTAGTAATGGAAGAAGTAAAAGATCTTAAAACATGTGCTAAAACAGGGAAAGTTTGTGATGCAACTTGTGAAAACAAGAAAAACGGTACTTGTTGCAAAGGTGAGAAAAAGAAATCTTGTTCTAAATCAGAAAAAGCTTCTTGTTCAAAATCAAAGTCTTCATGTAGTAAAAGTAACGAAAGTTCTTTTAATTTTGACAAATCAAATGACTATGCTGATGAGAAATCTTCTTGCAGTAAAAAAGCTAAGAAAGGATGTTGTAAAAAAGAAGCAACAGCAACTTCTATCAAATAATTATAATTTAACATCATAAAAGCCACATTTTATGTGGCTTTTTTTATACCCAAAAATATGGAATTTTTACCTGAAGTAATTGAAGACTATTCAAGTAGTCATACTGAGAAAGAACCTACCCTTTTAGCCAAGCTTAATAGAGAAACTTGGGCAAATGTAATGATACCCAGAATGCTTTCTGGTCACTTACAAGGCAGAATTCTTTCTATGTTTAGCAAACTTATAAGTCCTGAAAACATTATTGAAATAGGAACTTATACAGGTTATTCCGCACTTTGTTTGGCAGAAGGATTAAAACCTAATGGAACATTGCATACCCTTGACATCAATGAGGAATATACATCAATAGCCAATCGGTATTTTAAAGAATCCGATTTCAATAATAACATAAAACAACATATAGGTCAGGCATTAGATATCATACCCACTTTAGCTTGTAACTTTCAACTGGCATTTATTGATGCTGATAAAAAAAATTACTCCAACTACTTTGATTCAATAATTGATAAAATGGATATTGGTGGATTAATTATTGCTGACAATGTTCTATGGAGTGGTAAGGTTACAAAAGAAGAAAAGGATTATGAAGCAGTTGCATTAGATGAATACAATAAGAAAATGATTAATTCAGATCGAGTGGAAACCATACTTTTACCAGTACGAGATGGTTTAATGATTTCAAGGAAAATTAAATAATTTTTTTAATATAAATCATAAACAAACTATCAATGTTTATATTTTTCGCACAAATTATTTAATATATGATTGATTTCAATAACCTAAAAATAGCTTTTGCTGACAAATCAAATACTGATTTAAATAGAGCCTATTTTCTATTTAAAGGGATGAGCAATCCTTTTTTTTCAAAATTACTTACAGGGTTATCAAAATTTGCATTAAAGCTACGACTACCGTTAAAGCCAGTTATAAAAGCAACTGTATATAAACAATTTTGTGGTGGGGAAAGCATAGAACAAAGCCAAGTTACTATAGATAAATTATGGGAATCAAAAATTGGAACTATTTTAGATTTTTCAGCAGAAGGAAAGGAATCAAATACTGATTTTGAGCGAGCCTTAAAACAAACCCTAGCTTCAATTGAAAAAGCTGCAATTTCTGATAGCATTCCTTTTTCAGTTTTTAAACC
>CATEYX010000203.1 GCA_949511925.1 Cryomorphaceae bacterium
TAACATAATCTTACTTTTTACAAAACATTTTCTACATTCTATTTTTGTTTATATTTGCCAGGATTAATTTTAAAAGAAAATAAGATGGATACAAAGAAATTTGCAATGAACTATGGTGCTGTATTGGGTTTAGTTCTGGTTGCTATTGCAGTTATTATGTGGTCAGTAGGTGCTGATGACAAACAATCAATCATTCCTGCGTTATTAAACAATGGTATCACAATTGCATTTATTTCCTATGCTATTATTCAGTATCGTGATATTAATAATAATGGTTTTATGTCTTATTCTGAATCTTTAAAGTTAGGAACTACTGTCGCTTTTTTCTCATCTATTATCTTGGCTTTTTATCAATTTATATACATTTCCTATCTTGATCCTAATGCTTTAAGTGAAATAATGAGAATTACTGAGCAAGCTATGTTAGAATCAAATCCTGAAATTTCGGATGAAGAATTGGATATGGCTTTAGAAATGACTGGTAAGTTTATGCAACCACATTGGATGATGATAATGGGAATGTTAGGAGGTACTTTTATGGGTTTCCTTTATTCTTTAATTATTTCTATTTTTGTTAAAAAATAAGACCTAACTTTAATCGCATAGTTTATGAATATTAGTGTAGTAATCCCTTTATTTAATGAAGAAGAATCTTTGCCAGAATTATGCGCTTGGATTGATAAAGTAATGCAGAAGAATAACTTTACTTATGAAGTGCTTTTAATTGATGATGGTAGTAAGGATAAATCATGGGAAGTAGTAGAGCAAATTTCTGTTGAAAATACAAATATAAAAGGAATAAAATTCAGAAGAAATTACGGTAAGTCGGCTGCACTTAATGTTGGTTTCGCAAAAGCTAAAGGTGATGTAGTTATTACTATGGATGCTGATTTGCAAGATAGTCCTGAGGAAATCCCTACATTATATAATAAAATTGTTACTGAGGGTTTTGATTTAGTTTCAGGTTGGAAAGCCAAACGCTATGATCCTTTAACCAAAACTATACCTACCAAACTCTTCAATTGGGCAGCTCGTAAGGCTTCAGGCATTTATTTGCATGACTTTAATTGTGGATTGAAATCCTA
This sequence comes from Cryomorphaceae bacterium, assembly GCA_949511925.1. Lineage (GTDB taxonomy): Bacteria > Bacteroidota > Bacteroidia > Flavobacteriales > BACL11 > UWMA-0277. The sequence continues at coordinate 1,086 of CATEYX010000203.1, forward strand.
TAAAAATACAGTTGTAAAATCAGTTGAGGTGCATGGTGAAATGCATAGATATATTCCAGTACTAGCTAAGTGGGCAGGTTTTTCTAATATTACAGAACAGGTAGTTGAACACCAAAGTCGTAAGTATGGTGTTACCAAATTTGGTATGGAGCGTTTTGTAAATGGTTTCTTGGACTTAATTACCATTACTTTTGTTTCTCGTTTTGGTAAAAAACCTATGCACTTTTTTGGTGTGTTGGGTAGTTTAATGTTTATGATAGGTTTTAGTTTGTTTACTTATATTACAGGTGCTAAATTGTACGCTATGTTTTCCGCTATTCCCGCAAAAAATATTGCTGATATGTCAGGGTTTTACATTGCTTTAACTGCTATGGTTATTGGTGTGCAGTTGTTTTTAGCAGGATTTATTGCCGAGATGGTTTCGCGTAATGCTTATGATAGAAACAACTATCAAGTAGAAAAAGAAGTTTAAATTTTGAGTAATAAAAAAGTAATTATTATTGGCCCTGCTTTTCCTTTTAGAGGGGGTATAGCCAATTTTAATAATGCTTTAGCACAAGAATATCATAATAGAGGAGATCAGGTTACTCTCTATTCTTTCACCCTTCAATATCCAGGTTTTTTATTTCCTGGAACTACACAATACGAAAGTGGAGAAGCTCCCAAAAACTTAAAAATAAAAACACTTATCAATTCGGTTAATCCATTTAACTGGGTGACTGTTGCTCGTAAAATAAATAAGGAACAGCCCAATTATGTTATTATAAGATATTGGTTGCCTTTTATGGCGCCTTGTTTGGGTTCTATTGCTCGTTTACTTAATAAGAAAATAAAAATTATTGCTATTACAGACAATGTTATTCCACATGAGAAGAGAATTGGAGATACTTTGTTTACTCGCTATTTTGTAAAAAGTTGTGATGCCTTTTTGTCACTCTCAGCATCAGTGCTGGACGACCTTTCTAAATTTACAGATTCTAGTTTTAAAAAGTTTATTCCACATCCTATTTATGATGTTTTTGGGGATGCAATTCCTAAAGAAAAAGCCTTAGAAAACTTAGGGCTAAAGCCTAAGGATAAACATTTGTTATTTTTTGGTTTTGTGCGAAAGTATAAGGGCTTGGATTTAATGTTACAAGCAATGGCAGATAGTCGTGTAATTGACTTAGGAATAAAATTAATTATTGCAGGGGAATTTTATGATGATAAAACTGAATATACTGATATGATTGATGATTTAGGAATTGCAGAAAATATCATCATGAATAGTGATTTTATTCCTGCTGATAAAGTTAGAAATTATTTTTGTGCTGCTGATATGATTACTCAAACCTATCGTACAGCAACCCAAAGTGGTGTTACTCAAATTGCTTATTCTTTTGATAGACCAATGTTGGTGACTGATGTTGGTGGTTTGGCTGAAATTGTTCCCAATAATAAGGTGGGATATGTCACTTCTCAAAATCCTACTGAAATTGCAGATGCAATAATTGACTTTTATGCAAACAATAAAGAAGAAGAGTTTTCAGTTAATGCTAGGTTAGAAAAGAAAAGATTTAGCTGGAAATTCTTTGTTGAGGGACTAGATGAATTAATGAATTCAGTAAAGAATTAATCATTTCTTTTTACCCTATATTTGCAAAAAATAATTTCATGAAAAAATTACTTTTATTTTTAATGTTTATTCCTTTCTTAGGTTTTACTCAAATTATTAATGAAGTTGATGCAAATGGTTTAAAACAAGGTGTTTGGAAAAAAACTTTTGACAATGGTAACTTGCGTTACAATGGGCAGTTTAAGAATAATAATCCTGAGGGAATTTTCATGTATTATTATGATTCTGGTGAGTTGCAAGCTGAAAAAAAGTTTTTTCATTCAGGGTTAGCAGCAGCAACTCATATTTTCTATAAAAATGGAAAGCTTAAGGCAGCAGGAATTTATGTGAATGAACTAAAGGACAGTACTTGGAATTATTTCAGCGTTGATAGTGTGCTAATGATGAGTGAGCAGTATCAAAAAGGAAAATTAAATGGGGTAACAAAAACGTATTACTACACAGGTGAGTTGTATGAAATTAAAAATTGGACTCAAGGAGTAGAAAATGGTTCTTGGATTCAATATTTTATTAATGGTGAAACTAAAATGGATATCTTAATTAATCATGGTGTTAGGGAAGGTAAGGTAGTGTATTATTTTCCTAGTGGAAAGGTGTATTATAATGGATCTTATCTTGCTGATGATAAATCAGGTATTTGGGAATATTTTACCGAAGAAGGAGTCAATGACACAATAATAAATTACAATGAGTAAAGGAAGAGTTTTAATGGCAATGAGTGGTGGTATTGATAGTACTATGGCATCTTTATTATTACATGAACAAGGGTATGAGGTTATTGGTTTAACCATGAAAACTTGGGATTATGAGAGTTCAGGTGGTAATAAAAAAGAGACAGGTTGTTGTAGTTTGGATTCTATAAATGATGCACGTCAATTGGCTGTTGATTGTGGTTTCCCACATACTATTCTAGATATCCGTGATGAGTTTAAGGGATTTATTATTGACAATTTTGTTGATGAATATATTGCTGGTCGTACTCCAAATCCTTGTGTGTTATGTAATACACACATAAAATGGGAAGCTTTATTAAAGCGTGCGGATATGTTAAATTGTGAGTTTATAGCAACAGGACATTATGCTCAGGTTCGTAAAGTTGAAGAGCGTTTTGTTGTGTCGAAAGGTTTGGATGAAAGTAAAGATCAATCCTATGTACTTTGGGGGGTTACTCAAGAATGTTTGAAAAGAACAATTTTCCCAATGGGAGAGTATCATAAAAAGGATATAAAGCAAATGGCCTTGGATAGAGGTTATAAAGCTTTAGCTGAAAAGAATGAGAGTTATGAAATTTGCTTTATTCCTGATAATGATTATAGAGGTTTCTTAAAAAGAAGGGTAGAAGGGTTAGAGGAAAAAGTAAAGGGAGGTAATTTTATTACTACTGACGGCCATATTGTTGGTACGCATGATGGATATCCTTTTTACACTATTGGACAAAGAAAAATTGGAGTTTCCCTAGGTCCTAATCCTACTTATGTTATTGGGATAAATCCTGAAGATAACACAGTGGTTGTCGGTATGAAAGAGGACTTGCAAGAACAAGAAATGTTTATTAGAAATGTAAATTACCTCAAGTATGCTAAAATTGAAGATGGAATGCAATGTTTAGTGAAAGTGCGGTATAAACATAAAGGCGAAATGGCTACTATTACTAATGATGGCGAAAACTTGAAAGTACTATTTCATAAAAAAGTTGGAGGTATAGCTCCTGGACAATCGGCTGCAATTTATGAAGGAGACGATTTAATTGCTGGAGGCTTTATTATAAAAAAATAAATTTTGAAGGTCTCTGAAATCTCATATCAAGAAACTAATAAATTTTCTAATCTTGTCCTTGATTACCTCAAAAAGGATGAGAAATTAGAACCCTTTGTTAATCACTTTCCTACATTAGAAAATTTTGAAAAACAAATTACTGAAAAGAAAACTCATTCTATAGATAGAGTAGTTTTGTTTGATGTTTTAAGTAAGCAAAATGCAAGTTTATCTCTTTCTGGAAAATCAAAATTAAATATTGAAAGCTTAAAAGAGAATTCTACTTTTACAGTAACAACAGGACATCAACTCTGCTTATTCACTGGCCCGCTTTATTTTATTTACAAGATAATTTCTACTATTAATCTGGCAGAACAGTTAGAAGAAAAATATCCTAATAATAAGTTTGTGCCTGTTTTTTGGATGGCAACTGAGGATCATGACTTTCAGGAGATTAATCATATTCATCTTTTTGGTAAAAAAATAGCTTGGGACAGTAAGCAAAGTGGTGCTGTTGGAAGAATGAATTTAGATGGTTTTGAAAGTCTCTTAACCGAATTGAAATCAGTTTTAGGAACTTCAGAAAATGCAGATAAATTAATTTCTCTTTTTGAAAAATCATATTTAAATCTTGATAAATTGGCTGATGCTACTCGGTATTTGATAAACGATTTGTTTGGTAAGTATGGGTTAGTTATTTTAGATGGAGATGATAAGAGACTGAAAGAACAATTTATTTCTACTATTAAAAAAGATGTTTTAGAGCAAGGTTTTCAAAAACCCATAACTAAATGCAGTGCAGATTTAGCATCTAAATATAAAGCTCAAGCCTATGTTCGTCCTATCAATTTTTTCAAACTATCAGAAGGGAAAAGAGAATTAATTAAAAGAGAAATTACTGAAAAGGAAATAGAAAATAATCCTGATAGTTTTAGCCCAAATGTATTGTTACGACCACTTTATCAGGAAACTATTTTGCCAAATATTGCATATATTGGAGGTGGGGCTGAGGTTGCTTACTGGATGCAGTTAAAAACTGCTTTTGTGCAGGAAAATATTCCTTTCCCAATTTTGATGTTAAGAAATTCTGTCTTATTTATGGATGATAAACAGAATCAAAAACGACATGCTTTAGGCTTTACACTTAATGATTTGTTTTTGGATGAACATCAATTGCAAAAAATGTTTGTGCTAAATCAAAATGATACTGCTGTATCCTTAAAGGATGAAATGGATGCTGTTGAAAATATATATGCATCAATTACTGCAAAAACTACTGATGTAGGGCTTCAGAATAGCATAAATTCCCAACAACAAAAACAGTTAAAATCTTTTAAGCAATTGGAAGAAAAATTATTAAGATTAGCTAAGCAAAAAAATGAAAGTTCTTTAAATCAGATAAGTAAAATAAAACAACAGTTGTTTCCTGATAATAGTTTGCAGGAACGCTATGATAATTTCATTCTGTTTTATTTAAAAAATGGGGATAACTTTATTGAAATATTAAAAGAGAATTTAAATCCGCTAAACCCTAATTTCGTAGTTTTGAATCCTAAAATAAAATAGTTAAATGGAGCACGAAAAAATATTAATATTAGACTTTGGTTCGCAATATACACAACTTATTGCTAGAAGAGTAAGAGAGTTAAACATCTACTCCGAGATACATCCTTACAATAAGATGCCTGAGATTGATGGTAGTTGGAAGGCTGTTATTTTGTCAGGTTCTCCGCATTCTGTTCGTGAAGAAAATGCTCCTATTGCTGATTTGTCAGCAATAAAAGGAAAGTTGCCCTTGCTAGGAATTTGTTATGGAGCTCAACATTTAGCACATGAATTTGGAGGAGAGGTATTACCTTCAAATACTAGAGAATATGGTAGAGCCAACTTATCTTTTGTGGATACTGAGAATGAATTAATGAAAGGTGTTCCTAATGATTCACAAGTATGGATGAGTCATGGAGATACAATTGCTACTATTCCTGATAATTATAAAGTTATTGCTTCAACTAATGATGTGAAAGTTGCGGCTTACCATATTGAAGGTGAACAGACTTATGCTTTGCAATTTCATCCTGAAGTGTATCACTCTAAGGATGGAGCAACCATTTTGCAGAATTTTTTAGTTGATATTTGTGGTTTTCAACAAGATTGGACTCCAGCGTTATTTGTTGAAGAAACTGTTGCTGATTTAAAACAAAAAATAGGAAATGATAAAGTTGTTTTAGGCCTTTCTGGTGGTGTGGATTCTAGTGTTGCGGGAGTGCTTTTAAATAAAGCAATAGGAGAGAATCTATATTGTATTTTTGTAGATAATGGATTGTTACGAAAGGGAGAGTTTGAAAGTGTTCTGGAGCAATACAAAGGAATGGGCTTAAATGTAAAAGGAATAAATGCGAAAGACCGTTTTTATGATGTTTTATCTGGAGTGTCAGATCCTGAGAAAAAACGTAAAGCAATTGGGTCAATGTTTATCGATGTGTTTGATGATGAATCAAATCAACTAGAGAACGTAAAGTGGTTAGCACAAGGAACAATTTATCCTGATGTAATTGAGTCGGTTTCAGCAACAGGAGGTCCTTCACAAACTATTAAATCTCATCATAATGTAGGTGGTTTACCTGATTATATGAAACTTAAAATTGTTGAGCCTTTGAATACTTTGTTTAAGGATGAAGTACGGAGAATTGGAAAGTCTATGGGGATTGATAAGGAATTATTAGGAAGACATCCTTTTCCAGGACCTGGTTTAGCAATTCGTATTTTAGGAGATATTACTGCTGAAAAAGTAAATATATTACAAGAAGTGGATCATATTTTTATTTCTTCATTAAGAACTGCTGGATTGTATGATAAAGTATGGCAAGCAGGAGCAATTTTCTTGCCCGTTCAATCAGTTGGAGTAATGGGAGATGAGCGTACTTATGAATATGCAGTTGCTCTAAGAGCAGTAGAATCAACTGATGGAATGACAGCTGACTGGGTGCATTTACCGTATGAGTTCTTGGCAAAAGTATCCAATGATATTATTAATAAAGTAAAGGGAATTAATCGTGTGGTTTATGATATTTCATCAAAACCACCAGCTACTATTGAATGGGAATAATTAGAAAAATATTAGTTGTATTTTTACTATTATCTGTTTTTGTTTTATCGGGTAAAACAGCAACTGATACTGTTTTTTTTGATGGTGATATTTATGTAAAGCATATTGTTAATGCAGGAGAATCACTTAAATCAATAGCTAAGTTACATAAGGTTAAAACAGCTGATATTATTGATAATAATGAGATAGAAAAGCGTCTGTATTATAAACAATTATTATACATTCCTATTTTTTATAATCAGCAAAAAAATAAGAGTAACTCTTATGATTTAATCATTCAAAAACAAATTAAAAATTCTTCAGAACTAAAAGATACTTCAGTGTTGAATATTGCTTTGTTAATGCCTTATTTTTTGGTAAAGAATGATACCATGTTTAATGATTTTGAGGATACTACAGGAATTCCAGATATTTATTATAAAGGTTCGGAGGTAGCTCTTTCTTTTCATGTTGGAGTGGAAATAGCACTTGATTCTTTAAGGAATAAAGGAAAGGATATCCGTTTACATACTTTTGATACTAACAAGGATACCTTAAAAGTTCATCAAATTGTGACTTCATTGGTTTTGGAAAATATGGATATTATTATTGGGCCTTTGTATGCTAATAATTTTAGGATTTTATGTGAGAAATATGGTGATGATACCACTAAAATATTAATTTCTCCTCTTTCTAAAAACACTAGCAATGTAAAAAAATATAAAGCCGTTTATCAGCTTTCCCCTTCTTTTCAAGTGCAGGAAAATATCATTATGGATTATGTTTTAAAATACCATAAAAAAGATAGGGTTATTGTACTTAACGAAAAAGGCATTGAGGGAAAATCAGCTTATATTAAAAACTTATTTCTTCAGCAAGAAAAAGAAATAGAAACCTATACTGTAGAATATACTAAAGTAGATTCTATCCGTAAAATATTTACAGAAAAACAAGTTGTAATTATTCCTTCAGAAAACAAAGCCTTTGTGAGTAAAATTCTTGGATCTATTGGAGGTTTGGACTCTACATCATTTGTTTTTGGTTTGTATGATTGGAAAAAATATGATAATTTGGATATTCATAATTTAATGTTTTTAGATGTTAAGTTTCCCGACCCTTATAGCTTTAGTAAATCAAATAATCATGATATTTCTTTTGTTAATTTGTTTCAAAAAAAGTACAACACTAACCAAGCTAAATATACACATATTGCATATAATACTTTGATGCATTTTTGTTCTGATTTTTCTTTATTTAGATTTAAGTCTTTAAAAGATGGAGGAAATATGAATACATATTCCCCCTTGCATCATTATTTTGATTATGAGTTAGTTCCCTTGAGATAGGTTATATAAACCTTTTATCTTTTCTCTCGTTAACATAGTATGGTTGATAATTGAAGCTACTAGCACATTATAACTTATGTATTTAATCTCAAGTTTGTAATATGAAAAGAATTATTAAAATATTACCTTTTTTCATTTGTGTTATTTTTTATACTAATTTAACAGCTCAATGTGTTGGTTCACAGTCTGCATCTATGTTACCTGCAGGTCCTTATGTCCCAGGGCAAGTAGTTACAGTTACTTATACTCTAAGTAGTTTTACTCAGGTAAATAGTAATTGGATAATTGCTTTTGATATTGGCTATGGTAATGGATGGTCTTCAATTTCTCCTGTTTCTGCTCCAGGAAATCCTGGAGGCTCATCAGGGTCTTGGATCTGGGACACTCAAAACACTTATCCAAGTGGATTAAATTATGGCCCTGGTTATAGATTTCAGAATTCATCAAATGTTAATTGGGGAACTTCCTCTACAGGTTCTTTTACGTTTAGTTTTCAGTTAATAGTTGGTAATTCTTGTATACCTAAAGATTTAGCTATAGATTTAAGTGTTATTGGTGATTGTCAAACAGGAGGTTGGAATAATGGGTCTTGTTGCTCTATATTACCATATTCTGTTTATTCTGGAAATTCATTATTGACAAATCCGTCTGTCGTTGCAGGATTAGATCAAACAATTTGCAATGGAGGGAATCCTACAACTTTAGCAGCAGCTGGGAGTAGTAGTGGATCATATAGTTGGTCGCCAACTTCTGCTTTTACAAACCCAAATCAGCAAAATCCTAGTTTTAATTCAGTAGTAAATACAACTACAGTTTATACAGTAACCTTTACAGATGTAAATGGCTGTATTGCTAATGATAGTGTTACCATTACTGTTAATCCTATTCCCACGGTTACGCTTTTGACATCACCAAACCCCGCTTGTTTAGGAGATGATATTATTTTAACAGCATCAACATCTATTCCTGTAAACAGATATAGATTTCAATATAATACTGGAGGTGGTTGGGTGAATATATCTGTGCCAGGTTTTGACATTATAAATCCAGTTACTTTTTCTAATATAACGACCACTACGCAGTTTCGGGTAAAAGTAAGAGAATATAATGGCTGTACAAACAGTAGTTGGTCATCAATAATAACGGTTCCTATGAATACGATAGTTACTCCGCCAATAAGTCACAACTAAATTTAATTAATAATCAAAAACGTTAAGGTCATGAAAACAAAAACTAAACAAAAAATTCTAAAAGTACTTGCTATATGCATATTATTTTTAAGCAATATCCATTTAATGGCTCAAACTTCTCAAACGGTTACACAAACTGTATGTGCAAGCTCACCTGCTGAACCCTATTTGATTAATCCTCCTTCTGTTGGATCAATCTATCAATGGACATTAAGTGGAGGTGGTGTTATTAATCCTGTATCAACATCAAATTCTATTACAATTGATTGGGGGGCAATAGCTGGAGGTCCTCATACTTTAGAAGTGATAGAATCTAATGGAGGATGTTATAGTACCTTAGTGACATTAGATATTACCATAGTTGATGGGCCTACAGCAACTGCAGGACCAAATAGTGATGTTTGTGTTGGAGATATTTATTCATTATCTTCAGCTTCAGCTACAAATCAGGTGTCAGTACTATGGACTACTTCAGGTGATGGAACATTTACAAATGCGTCTTCACCTAATCCTGATTATACGCCAGGAACCAATGATATAGCTACAGGAACAGTAGATTTAACACTGACATCAACAGGTTCAGGCCCTGCCGGTTCTTCATGTTCTACTAATAGTTCAACTCTAACTCTTACTATTCATCAGGTGCCTACAGCGAGTGCAGGATCAGATGATAATGTATGTGCAGGAAATAATTATACATTATCGGGGAGTTCAACTAATGGAGTAGGGGTTTGGACAACATCAGGAGATGGAACATTTACCAATACAACTTCTGCAAATAGTGATTATACTCCAGGTTCTACTGATATATTAAATTCAACTGTAATGTTAACATGGTTAGTAACAGGAACGGCGCCAATTTCTTTAGCTTGTATTAGTGCCAATAGTTCAATGACACTAACTATAGATGCTTCCCCGATAGCAACTGCAGGACCAAATGGTGATGTTTGTGTTGGAGATATTTATTCATTATCTTCAGCTACAGCTAATAGTCAGGTGTCAGTACTATGGACTACTTCAGGTGATGGAACATTTACAAATGCGTCTTTACTTAATCCTGATTATATACCAGGGACTAATGATATAGCTACAGGAACAGTAGATTTAATACTTACAGCTACTGGTTCTGCTCCAGCTGGTTCTGCTTGCGCTACAAATAGTTCTACTCTAAACCTTATTATTCATCCAGTTCCTACAGCGAGTGCAGGAACTAATGATAATGTATGTGCAGGAAATAATTATACATTATCGGGAAGTTCAACTAATGGAACAGGGGCTTGGACAACTTCTGGAACTGGAACCTTTACAAATGTGTCTTCAGCTACTAGTGATTATACTCCATCTCTTGGTGATATAACAGCTGGTACTGTATTGTTAGAGTGGTCAGTATCAGGAAGTGCTCCTAGTACTTTAGCTTGTAATAGTGCTACTAGTTCTATGACACTAACTATTATTCCTGGTCCAACAGCTTTTGCAGGACCAGCTGATAATATTTGTGATAATATTCCATATTCATTATCTTCAGCTGCAGCAACTAATCAGGTGTCAGTATTATGGACAGCACCATTAGGAGATGGAATATTTACAAATACTTCTTCGCTTAACCCTGACTACACTCCAGGACCTGGTGATATTGCTTCAGGAACTGTAGATTTAACACTTACAGTAACTGGTAATTCTCCATGTTTACCTATTTCAAGTACAATGACATTAACGGTTATACCAAATCCAACCCCAGGGCCAATTTTTCATAACTAGAAATTAATGCGTAAATTAGAAGTTATTATATTATTCCTTTTTGCATTTGCTACACAAGTGTTTGCACAAAATACTGCACATTTGTGTATTGGGAATAATCGTAACTTTATAGTGCCTAATAATCCAACATCTGCTTATAATTGGCAAGTTAGTGACCCTAATTTAGCCACTATTGATTCTGGTAACGGAACACATCATATTTTAATTGACCTTAACAATATAGGTGTGTTTAA
>CATEYX010000204.1 GCA_949511925.1 Cryomorphaceae bacterium
GCAAAAGGAGCACATCATTACAAAGTTTTTAAAAGTGATGTAAATGGCAAAACGACGACTAACTTAAAGCAACTTTCTTCTGAAGAAAGAATTATTGAAATTGCAGAAATGTTAAGTGGAAAAGAGATCTCAGACTCCGCACTAACACATGCGAAAGAGTTGTTGAATTAGAAAACAGCAAAATACTCACCTACTTATACTTCATTATGTACAACTTATTAAAAGGGAAAAAAGGCATTATTTTTGGTGCTTTAAATGAACATTCAATCGCATGGAAAACAGCAGAAAGAGCCTACGAAGAAGGTGCTGAATTTGTTTTAACCAACGCATCTGCAGCCCTGAAAATGGGAAATTTATCTGTTTTAGCCAAAAAGACAAATGCCCAAATTATTCCTGCAGACGCTACTTCTATTGAAGATTTAGAAAATTTAGTAGCGAAATCTATGGAGGTTTTAGGCGGTAAAATCGATTTTGTATTGCATTCCATTGGCATGTCTGTAAATGTGAGAAAAGGAAAACCGTATACTGCTCCAAATTATGATTTTACAACCAAAGGGTGGAATGTTTCTGCAGTGTCATTTCACAAAGTCATGAATGTTTTGTACCATAAAAAAGCAATGAATTCATGGGGAAGCATTATAGCACTCAGTTATATGGCAGCACAAAGAGTTTTTCCAGATTATAATGACATGGCAGACAATAAAGCTTATTTAGAAAGCATTGCACGTAGTTTTGGGTACTTTTTTGGTAGAGATCAGAAAGTGAGAGTCAACACCATTTCACAATCGCCAACACCAACCACTGCAGGTAATGGTGTAAAAGGTTTTGATGGTTTTTATGCCTATGCAGATAAAATGGCTCCCTTAGGAAATGCTACTGCCGCAGATTGTGCAGATTATACCATTGCCATGTTCTCCGATTTGACGAAAAAGGTGACACTTCAAAATTTATTCCACGATGGAGGTTTTTCCAATATGGGAGTCAGTGATGCTGTAATGGAACAAGTATAATAAATATTCCTTAGCATTGTAATAAAATGATTATGAATAGCGAATTCATAGTCGTTTTTTTCTGTCAATTTCTTATCAATTATCACTTATGTTTAAACATAAGACTGTTAGTATTAGTTTTATTCTAAAATTAATGGTAAATTTAAGGTCAAATAACTTTAAAATAAACTTTTATGAAAAAAATTACTTTATTACTTATTGCATTTATCACTTCAATATGGAGTGTAAATGCTCAATCGTTAATTAACATTACTACTTCCGGGGGAAGCTATGGTCCTGAAAAGTGGGTAAGTATTACCACTGAAGCAGATGGTGCTGGAACCCAAATTTGGGGGCAAGGTGATGGTAGTTATGGTAACGGCGCAGGATTCATAAATGAAGATGTTTCAATAGCTCCTGGGACTTACTATGTAAACTGTTATGATAAATATGATGATGGTTGGGATGGTACTTTAATTACTGTTTCGGCATATTCTAATACCATTGGAGATAATGGTGGTGTATCGCCAAGTGACGATAATGATATAGACTCTGGTAGTGCATGGGAAACGCCAGCAGATGAGTTAGAAGCATCTTTTGTGATTGTGGTGCCAGATCCTCCTTCATGTATTCCAGTATCTGGAGTAACTGTAGCACCAACTTCTGGAACAGATGTTTCGATTGCTTGGACAGCAGGAAGTTCTGAGACCGGATGGAGCTATGAATATGGAGCTACTGGATTTACACAAGGAGATGGAACTTCTGGAACTACATCAACAACTTCTATTGATATCAGTGGATTAACTTTAGGGACCACTTATGATATTTATATACAAGCAAACTGTACTGGTGAAAATAGTTCTTGGGTCTTGGCTACTTTTACAATGCCAATAGCAGGAGATAACATTGCAACTGCAGTTCCTATTACACCTGCTGCAGCCGGAACTGGTTGTGATGCAGCTGGTTTTACTTTGAGTTTTTCTTCGGACGGAACAACAGATAGTGGATTGGATGGTAGTTGTAATACCTCAGATACTGGTTTAGATCAATTCTTTACTTGGACGGCAACTTCAGATGGTCTTTTATTTAATGATACAACTCCAGGGAATCCAGGGATTGTAGTTAGAGATGCATCAGGAAATGAAATTTCATGTGCAGGTACTTTTGCTGCTGATGATTCAATTTTATCTGGATGGGCGATTGGAGACGATTTAATCATTCAAATTTATGATTATGGAACTTCAGTTTCTGATGTCGCTTTTTGCTTGGAAGAATTTTCGATGCCAGCAATGCCTAATTGTGCTGAAAATTTAAGCCCAACTGATGGTGCTACAAACGTAACAATTCCACAAGCTGTGATTACTGTTTCTTGGGATGCCCCTGCTACGGGAGTTACTCCTACTGGATATGAAGTCTTTTTAGGAACTACTTCAGGAACTTTATCTTCTTTAGGAACTACCGAAGAAACGTCTGTTAATATTAGTAACTTAAATTATGATACTACTTATTATTGGAAGGTTGTTTCTAAAAATGGTGTTTCTGCAGCAGCGGATTGTTCAGAATTAAGTTTTACTACGCAAAGTGCCTCAGTACCTTTCATTTCTGATTTTGAAAATTTCCCAAGTGGTTGGTTTGAAGCTGCTGGTGCATTTGGTTCGCCTGCAGGTACTACTTCTTCTTTTGTGCAAGGTGATCTTGGAAATGACACTGATAACGTGAATGGAAAATCGGCAAAAGTAAATATTTATGGAACAAGTACCGATGAATACTTAATTTCTCCAGTTTTAGATTTATCTACGGGAACACATTATTTAAATTTTGATATTGCTTTAACCGCATATGCTACAACGACTGCTGCTACTCTAGGTGCAGATGATTATTTAGCCTTGCTGGTTACACAAGATGCTGGAGCTTCATGGCAAGAATTAACAAGATGGGATGCAGATAGTACACTAGGTAATACGGGAGATCCTATAGCCGAAATTGAACTTACTGGCTATGGAGCCGCTGTACAATTTGCATTTTATGCATTTTCAGATACTTCAAATGTAGACAATGATTTATTTATTGATAATTTCCAAGTTACCGCATCTTCATTAACAGCACCATCGACACCTACTACAGATGCACCAACACCACCGGCAAGACAAGCAGGAGATGTAGTTTCTGTATACAGTGATGCATATACCAATATCAACGTAACGAATTTCAATCCAGGATGGGGACAAACAGGTGCCGTAGATGCAGCTTATGACCCAACAGGGGCAGGAACAAATACTGTTTTAGAATATTCTAACTTTAACTACCAAGGAACAGAATTTGCTGTTACCGATGCTTCAGCAATGGAATTTGTACATATTGATATTTGGACTGCAGATGCCACAGACGTTAAGTTTAGTCCAATAAACAATGGAACAGGAACAGCTGAGGTTTTAGTAAACGTGCCATTAGTTACCGGAGCATGGAGCAGTGTCGATATTGCCATTGCAGACTTTACAGGGATGACATGGGATTCATTATTTCAAATGAAATTTGACGGAGGAGCAGGCGTAAACCCATCAACGATTTATCTTGATAACGTTTATTTCTGGAAAAATCCAACAACAGCACCAACAACAGATGCACCAACACCTCCGGCAAGAGAAGCAGGAGATGTAGTTTCAGTTTACAGTGATGCCTATACGAACATCAATGTAACGAACTTCAATCCAGGATGGGGACAAACAGGTGCAGTAGATGCAGCCTATGATCCAACTGGAGCAGGTTCAAATACGGTGTTAGAATATTCAAACTTTAACTACCAAGGAACCGAATTTGATGCAACCGATGCTTCAGCAATGGAGTTTGTACATATTGATATTTGGACAGCTGACGCTACAGACGTGAAGTTTAGTCCAATAAACAATGGAACAGGAACCGCAGAGATTTTAGTAAATCTACCTTTAGTTACTGGAGGTTGGAGTAGTGTAGATATTGCTATCGCTGACTTTACAGGGATGACCTGGGATTCATTATTTCAAATGAAATTTGATGGAGGAGCAGGTGTAAATCCATCAACGATTTATATCGATAATGTGTACTTCTATAGAGAAGCAGTGCCACCAGTAACAGCACCTGTAACAGATGCACCAACACCACCAGCAAGAGAAGCAGGAGATGTAATTTCAGTTTACAGTGATGCATATACCAACATTAACGTAACGAATTTCAATCCGGGATGGGGACAAACAGGTGCAGTAGATGCAGCCTATGATCCAACAGGAGCAGGAACAAACACGGTGTTAGAATATTCAAATTTCAACTATCAAGGAACTGAATTTGATGCTACCGATACTTCAGCAATGGAGTTTGTACATATTGATATTTGGACAGCAAATGCCACAGATGTGAAATTTAGCCCAATAAACAATGGTACAGGAGCCGGAGAGTTTTTAGTAAATATACCCGTTGTTACTGGAGAATGGAGCAGTGTAGATATTGCAATTGCAGATTTTACAGGGATGACTTGGGATTCATTATTTCAAATGAAATTTGATGGACAAGGCGGTGTAAATCCATCAGCGATTTATATTGATAATGTGTACTTCTACAAAGAACCTTCAACTACTTCAGATGTAATTTTTATTACTGAATTAGCAGATCCAAATGACAATGCAGCTGCACGTTATGTTGAGATCTATAATGGTGGAGCGAGTGCTGTAGATTTAACTGGTTGGACGCTTAGAAGGTATACAAACGGTAATGCGGACCCACAAACTACGGGTGAAGATTTAACACCGATTGGTTCTTTAGCTCCTGGAGCGATTGCAATAATTGCAGCAAACGGAACCGCTTTTGAAGCAGCTTTCGGAATGGTAGCAGATATTTCTGCTGGAACTGGCGGACCTGCAGATAGTAATGGAGATGATCAAATCTATATTACAGATGCATCAGATGCTATTGTAGACTTTTTCGGAGTAGCTGGAGAAGACGGTTCAGGAACAGGTCATGAGTTTGAAGATGGAAGAGCAGAAAGAAAAGCTTCTGTTACTCAGGGAACAGCTACATGGGATGTGAACGAATGGAATATCGATAATGATGGAGGAGATGGAGACGGTGCTTTAAATGTTGATGGAGGTTTTGATCCAGGAGTATGGATTGGAGCTGAAACAGCAGGAGTTGAAGACGAAAGTTTAGTAACTCTAAATATGTATCCAAACCCTGCAAGTGATGTGTTGAATATCTCAGCACAAAGCACGATCAATACTGTAGAGATCTATAATGTTCTTGGACAGAAAGTGATCAGCATGCAAGTAGAAAATACAAGTGCAGAAATTAATGTTTCCAACTTAAATGCTGGAATCTATTTAATTAAGTATGAAATAAATAACAGTACAAGCACAAAGAAATTTGTGAAGAATTAAGTATTTATTAGTACAAATAACAAAAAGGGGATGTATGCAAATACATCCCCTTTTTTTATGGGTAAGAATTAGAAACTTAGTAATTCATTATAACCTCTTTTATTTTCAACGTTTTTTGTAGATTCGTTTAAAATTTAATCGTTGAAACTCAATTTCTCCATAATAGTACCTGTTTATAATCGTCCAGACGAAATTGACGCATTGCTAGAAAGTTTAACGAAACAAAGTTTTTCTCAAGACTTTGAAGTTTTAATTATCGAAGACGGTTCAGAGAATGCTGCTGACAATATTGTTGAGAAGTATCAATCTCAATTAAATGTAAACTATTTTTTTAAAGAAAATAGTGGAGCAGGAGCCAGCCGTAATTTTGGTATGCAAAAAGCCTTAGGAAATTATTTTATCATTTTAGATTCAGATGTTATTGTGCCACCACAATATATATCAGAAGTTAAAAAGACATTAGAAAATAATTTTACAGATGCTTTTGGTGGACCAGATGCTGCGCATGATAGTTTTACATCTTTACAAAAAGCAATCAATTATTCTATGACATCAGTTTTAACCACTGGCGGAATTAGAGGAAAAAAGAAATCTGTTGGTAAGTTTCAACCAAGAAGTTTCAACTTAGGCTTATCAAAAAAAGCGTTTGAAAAAACAAAAGGTTTTTCTACAATGAAAAACGGTGAAGACATCGATTTAACCTTTCGATTATGGGAAAACAACTTTGAAACACAGTTAATAGAAAAAGCATTTGTATATCATAAACGTAGAAGTACCATTCAACAATTTTTTAAGCAAACATTTGGTTTCGGAACAGCAAGACCCATATTAAATAAAAAGTACCCTGAAACAGCTAAAATCACCTATTGGTTTCCAAGTTTGTTTATTATAGGATTAGATATCAGTATCATTTTAGCAATTTTTGGGTACCACCAATTACTATACTTCTATGGATTTTATTTCTTATTAATTTTCTTGGATTCGTTGTTTCAAAATAAAAATAGCTATATTGCTTTTTTAAGTATTATTTCTTCTTTAACACAGTTTTTTGGATATGGAACTGGGTTTTTAGAATCTCAGTTTATTAATAAGAAGCATTAATTAGATTCGATGTTTTTATTTCTAAATCACTTAAAGATTTTGAATCCGTTTTAAATTTGATAACTTTAGTTTCATTAGGTAATAAATCAAAGAAATTATCAGAAAAATGACCCTTTTCTTTTGTAAATAAAAATACGTCTTTCTGTAAAATAGAAGATTTTAAAGTGATTTTAAATCCAGTTTTTGTTTTAATAATTCTTTGTTCAATTTCTCCTTTTGGTAAGTTTTATTTTTTTGGTTTCATAAATTAAAATTAAGGTTTTATTCTTAACTCTAACTGTAAGCTAAATTAGCACATCCACCTCAATTATTGCACTAAAAGGTAGCTTTTCAAAAGTAAAAAAAATATTTTATTACTGTTGTGTATATTAAAACAGGTGTTGTTTGTCTAAAAATACTCATTTGTGAATTGATTGATTATCGTTATCTTGCTAATTTAGACAAAAATTTATACTTATAAATATGATGAAAAAACAGATATTACTTGCTATTTTTTTAACCATTTACATTTTTGTTTCCTGTAATGAACAAACAATAATTTCTATTGCACAAAAAGATAAATCACTTACTTCATATGTAAATCCGTTTATAGGTACTGGTGGTCACGGGCATACCTACCCTGGTGCAACTTTACCGTTTGGAATGATGCAACTTTCTCCAGATACTCGTTTAGAAGGTTGGGATGGCTGTTCTGGATATCATTATTCAGATACAGAAATTTATGGTTTTTCACACACACATTTAAGTGGAACTGGTGTTTCAGATTATGGAGACATTCTTTTAATGCCCACCAACAAAGTTGTTTTTAATAATGGTGCTGATACCTCGTCAAGCTCCGCAGAGAAGGAAGGCTATAAGTCTAAATTTTCTCATGAAAATGAGGTTGCCGAGCCTGGTTTTTATAAAGTACATTTAGACGATACCAATATTGATGTTGCATTAACTGTTTCTAAAAGAAGTGGGATGCATAAATATCAATTTCCAGCAAATAAAAATCAAGTCGTAATTTTAGATTTATTGCATCGTGATAAAGTTTTAGATGCAAAAATCAACAAAATTTCAGATACTGAACTTTCAGGATATCGATTTTCAGAGGCTTGGGCTTCTGACCAGCGCTTATTTTTTAGTATCAAAACTTCACATCCTTTCAATGATATACTCCAATCTCCACCGAAAAAAGGAATGCCAGGCGCTCAAAAAATAGCGTTGACCTTTATCAATCCAAAGAACGAACCTGTACGTATTAAAATTGGAATCTCTGCCGTTGATATTGCAGGTGCAAAAAAGAATTTAGAAATCGAAATTGGTGACAAAACGTTTGAAGAAGTTAAAAATGAAGCACAACAAACGTGGGAAAAACAACTCGAAAAAATTGTACTAGAAGATAAAAATCAAGACCATAAGACTAATTTTTACACGGCAATGTACCATGTTTCTATTGCACCTAATTTGTATCAAGATGTAGATGGGAGGTACAGGGGAATGGATTTGAAGATTCACGAAACGAAAGATTTTGATTATTATACCGTATTTTCATTATGGGACACTTATAGAGCAGCACATCCATTATATACGATCATAGAACAAGAAAAAACAAACGACTTTGTTAATACCTTTTTAGCAAAGTATGATGAAGGAGGGATTATGCCAATTTGGGATTTATCAGCAAATTACACAGGTTGTATGATTGGATATCATGCAGTTCCAGTAATTGCAGATGCGTATTTAAAAGGCATTAGAAACTATGATGTTGACAAAGCTTTTAAAGCCATGAAGTATTCTGCAACAAGAGATAAATTAGGGTTGGATTCGTATAAGAATTTTGGATTTATTCCAGTAGAAAAAGAAAGTGAATCTGTTTCAAAAACCTTAGAGTATGCCTATGATGATTGGACCATTGCTCAAATGGCAAAGACTTTAGATAACCCAGCGGATTATAAAACCTATTTAGAAAGAGCTCAATCCTATAAAAATGTATTTGATCCCGAATCTCAATTTATGAGAGGACGTTTTAGAAATACGTGGTTTGCACCTTTTGATCCGAGCGAAGTAAATTTCAATTATACAGAAGCAAATGCATGGCAATACAGTTTTTATGTTCCGCAAGATGTTTCTGGATTTATAAAATTACTTGGAGGAAAAGACCAGTTAGAAAATCAATTAGATAAATTATTTGTTGCTGATGCTAAAACTTCGGGACGCCATCAGGTTGATATTACGGGTTTAATTGGGCAATATGCACACGGAAATGAGCCAAGTCATCACATGGCATATTTGTACAATTTTGTAAATAAACCCGCTAAAACGCAAGAAAAAGTACGTCAGATTTTAACCGAACTCTACACCAATACACCCGATGGAATCTCTGGAAATGAAGATTGTGGACAAATGAGTGCTTGGTATATTTTCTCTTCTTTAGGGTTTTATCCTGTAACACCAGGTTCTAATCAATACATTATTGGATCCCCGCTATTTCAAAAAGCAACGGTAAATCTAGAAAACGGAAAAAACTTTACGGTACAAGCAAACAATATTTCACCAGAAAATAAATATATTGAATCAGTACAATTAAATGGTAAAGAATATGAATACTCTTATCTCAATCATCAAGATATTATAAATGGTGGAAGTTTGGTTTTTGAAATGACAGATCAACCTTCAAATTGGGGTACCCAAGACGCTTTTATTCCTTCAACAAAAATTGAAGATCACATTATTGTTCCAGCACCATTTATCACCAAAGGGAATACGGCATTTAAAGGAAGTACAGAAGTAGCGCTCTCTTCCGTAGAAAAAAACACGTCGATTTACTTTTCTTTAGGGGATGACTTTCAGAAATATGACAAGCCGTTTACCATTTTAGAAAAATCGACGTTAAAAGTATATGCGGAAAAAGAGGAGAATAAAAGTGCAACAGTTACTACTGATTTCTATAAAATTGACCCTAATCTTAAAATCGATTTACAAACAACCTATGCCAATCAATACAATGCAGGTGGAGACAATGCGCTAATAGACGGTGTTGTTGGTGCAGAAGATTTTAGAACGGGAACTTGGCAAGGGTATTTTGATGCCGATTTAATTGCAGTTGTAGATTTGGGGAAAGAGAAATGGATTGAAAGAATTCAAGTTAATTTTTTAGAAGATCAACGATCTTGGATTTTCCTACCAACCGAAGTTGAGTATCTGGTTTCTCTAGATGGAATAAACTATAAGCGGGTGGCGCACACAAAATTGAATTCAATAAAGCAAGACGACCAGGTGAAAGTTGAAGAAGTAGCGATTCACTTAAAAGGAAAGACGGCTCGTTTTGTGAAAATAGTTGCCAAAAAATTGGGAGTACTTCCAAAATGGCATTTAGGTTACAAACACGAAGGACGTTCTTGG
Organism: Cryomorphaceae bacterium; assembly: GCA_949511925.1. Classification (GTDB taxonomy): domain Bacteria; phylum Bacteroidota; class Bacteroidia; order Flavobacteriales; family BACL11; genus UWMA-0277. The sequence continues at coordinate 9,881 of CATEYX010000204.1, forward strand.
TTGTTTGCAGACGAAATACAGGTAAAATAAAAAAAATGAAAAGACGAAATTTTTTAAAAAAAGCAACCGTTTCTGGACTGTCCATTGTTGCAGTAAATTCCCTGTTAAGTTGTGATACTGTTGCAAACCCTGCCAAACAATCTATTGTGCCTATAAAAACGGCAATAATCCCCATCGTCATTGCTACTTGGCGGGTGTCAAATGCCACTGCAAAAGCTTGGGAAGTACTTCAAGATAACGGTAGTTCTTTAGATGCAGTAGAGCAAGGGTGTCGTTTAGAAGAAGCAGATGTTTCCAATCAATCGGTAGGAAAAGGCGGATTGCCAGACCGAGATGGAAATGTTACTTTAGATGCTTGTATTATGAACAAAGAGGGCAATTACGGTGCGGTTACTTCTGTTCAAAATATTACACATGTAGTTTCTCTTGCTAGAAAAGTGATGGAAGAAACCCCGCATGTAATTCTAACAGGAAATGGCGCAGAAAAATTTGCGTACGAACAGGGTTTTGAAAAAGAAAATTTATTAACGGATAACGCTAAAAAAGCTTGGGAAATATGGAAAGAAACGGCGCAATACAAGCCAATTATTAATATTGAAAATCACGATACCATTGGCATGTTGGCTATTGATAAAAAAGGCGATATTGCAGGAGCTTGCACTACCAGTGGTTTGTCTTACAAAATGGCAGGTAGAGTTGGCGATTCAGCGATTATTGGGTCGGGATTGTTTATCGATAATGAAGTAGGAGGTGCCACTGCCACAGGAATGGGCGAAGAGGTTTTAAAAACTGTGGCGAGTTTTCTAATTGTTGAATTAATGCGACAAGGGAAATCGCCTCAAGAAGCCTGTGAAGCGGCTGTAAAAAGAGTGGTAAAGGGTTCTGGAGAACGTTACAAAGACTTTCAAGTAGGGTTTATAGCTTTAAATAAAGCAGGTGAAACCGGATCTTATTGCATTCATGAATGGTTTAATTATCAAATAGCTACCGAAAATAAAAACAAGAATTATAAATCAAATTATTATAACAAAGCTTAATTTTTATGTCGACACATACCACGCAAAAATCATACAAAAGTGCCTTTATCTTTTTAACAACTTTATTCTTCCTTTGGGGATTTATTACCGTTTTGGTGGATAGTTTAGTGCCAAGACTAAAGGATGTTTTCGAAATGTCTTACGCGAAAGCCGTCTTGGTACAATTTGCTTTTTTCGTAGCCTTTTTTGTCTTCTCTCTCCCGGCAGGATTTATTTTGTCTAAAATTGGGTATAAAAAAGGAATTATTTTAGGGCTGTTCACCATGGCATTGGGTTGTTTGTTGTTCTATCCAGCTGCATTGTATAGAGCCTTTCCTGTGTTTTTAGTGGGCTATTTTACCCTTGCAGGTGGAATCACTATTTTGCAAGTAGCCGCGAACCCCTATGTAGCCTTATTGGGAAGTGAAGAAGGAGCGTCTAGTAGACTGAATTTATCACAAGCATTTAATTCTTTAGGCGCCACTATTGCTCCGGTTGTTGGTGCGTTGTTTTTATTAAGTGATTCTGTAAAAACTTCTGCAGAAATTAACATGTTACCTACGGCAGAAAAAGCTGAGTATTATATGGCAGAAGCGGCAACGGTTCAATTGCCATTTTTATACATCGCAGGATTCATCGCAATCTTGGCTTTGGTGTTTTCTTTTATCAATTTGCCAAAACTGCTGCAAGAAAGTCCGAAAGGAGGTTATGTGGCACTTTTAAAAAACAAGATGATGTTAATGGGAGCATTGGGAATTTTTGTATATGTAGGGGCAGAAGTAACTATTGGTAGTTTTTTGGTGAACTATTTTTCGGAGATGAATTTAGCCCCAATCATTGCTCAAAATGAAACCATGATGCAGATTGCCAATACCATTGCCAATATTTTTAACAAGACTTTTTCTGGATCTGATCCGAAATCGCTATTGGGTATTTTTGTAATTTTCTATTGGGGAGGTGCTATGATTGGTCGTTTTGTGGGTGCCTATCTGACACGTATTTTGGCGCCAGGAAAAGTCTTAGGTATTTTTGCTTCTTTGGCAATTGCCATGATTTTAATTTCTATAAACACTACAGGACTGCTTTCTATGTGGTCTATTTTGGCTGTTGGTTTTTTCAATTCCATTATGTTTCCAACTATTTTCACGTTGTCGCTAGAAGGCTTGGGCGATTTAAAGGCACAGGCTTCTGGTTTGCTGTGTATGGCAATTGTAGGTGGCGCCATCATTCCTTTTGCTTTTGGGAATTTAATTGACGGATTTGGCTTTCAAACCGCTTTTGTTTTAACCATTTTTTGTTATGGCTATATCTTGTATTTCGGATTTGTGAAGTCTAAAAAAGAGTAGGATTCTTCTTTTTTTTGTTTTTCCAAAAGAGATATTCTCCTTTTTTGGAAAAGAAGCACAGCGTTTTCATAGCGCTGTGCTTTTTTTTTGGTATAATAAAAATACACTTATTCTTTATAGAGACCACTTATTCTTTTAAACGTCCACTTGTTTATTGGCACTAGGTTTGCCTTTTATTTTTTAATACTTTCGACAGGTAAAGTACATGAAATGTGTCCTTTTAGTAAAATAATAATAGATGAATACCATATCTGTAAAGAATTAAAATATTGTGTTATCCAGGGTTAATTAATCAATAATACACGTTTTTGTTTAGACATAAGTAATTGGTAGTAAATATATAAAAATATGATATTTGATAAAAATAGCTTTTTAAGAAAAGAGACTAAACTTGTATTAAGCACATTAGTAACTATTGGTGTAGGTTCCGTTTTTTATCATTTTATTGAAAACTGGAGTTGGATAGATTCTATATACTTTTCTGTTATCACACTAACTACAGTTGGATATGGTGACTTGCACCCATTAACAGATTTCGGGAAAATATTTACTATTTTTTATATCATAACGGGTGTAAGTTTAATGCTCTCTTTCCTAAATAAACGATTTAGTTACAGAATCAATAAAAAATAATCTTATGAGGGGATGCTGAAAACCTAATAGAGTAAGCACCAATATAAATTTATAAAAAACATGAATAATCAAACTTCACAAAACTCAATAAAACATTGGTATTTACCTCTTTGCTATGGCTTTCTATTTATTGGCATTGGTATTTATTCCCTTACTTATCCAATTGATTTATTGGTAACCCTTTCATTCTTTTTAGGGTTATCGTTTTTAATTTCTGGGGTATCTGAAATTATATTTTCATTATTTAATAAAAATGAAATGGTTAATTGGGGATTGACTTTTATTATTGGCTTAATTACTTTTTTTATTGGGATATTATTAATGAATCATCCAGAGATTCCACTTGCAACTCTGTCGTTGTATATCGGTTTTTTGATTTTGTTTCGTTCGATAGGCTCAATAACATATTCAATAGTCATTAAAAAGAATGAAGTTTTTGATTGGGGTTATTTTCTGTTAGGTATTTTAGGAATTATTTTTTCAATACTTTTGATAAAAAACCCCTCATTTATAGGAATGTCCATCGTAATTTTGACAGGAATTTCACTAATAATGGTTGGTTTATTTAATATTTACTTATCTTTTAAATTAAAAAAATTGAACTCAATATCTAATGAATAGATATCTTATTTGTGTTAACTAATAACAATAAAGTATACTAATTATAGTGGGTTACTGCAAAATTCAGAATTATATTGAAAAGTATGTGCATTTTAATCCGCTATATTTTTTTATAAACCCCTCACATACTCTATCTTAATTTCGATATCCAAAGGTTTTATAGTTGAACCTAACTTAGCTGTTTATGATAACAGCTAAATATCTACTCATAATAATTGATTGCTTCATTTGACATTCTCAACCACCAAATAATTTCACAAAAAAAAAACCAAAACAATTAAGTTTTGGTTTTTTATATTTGGTGTAAGGAGTGTTTCCTTATTTCTTTTTTTGTTGTTCTTGTGCTTGTTTCATGGCAGTGTCAATACGCTCTCTAAACTTGCTTTTCTTCTTTTCAGGACGTTTTTTGTTTTCCTCTATTTGTGCATGAATCTTGTCTTCATCAATTA
>CATEYX010000205.1 GCA_949511925.1 Cryomorphaceae bacterium
AAAAATGTCTCGTTATCTTTTAAACCTTCATTCTGAAGATCAAGAATTTCTTGCCCAAAACTATCACTTAATCTTATAGTTAATGAAGGGCTTTCAGATCCATCCTCAGAAACTGAAAATGATTCAACATAAGACATCCCAGCTGGAACAGGTATTACATATGACGTAGAATAATAGACTGAATCTTTATAAATATCTTCTTCAAGGATTAAGATATCTAAACTAGTGAAATTTTCTAATTTACCATAGTAACCTGAGTAAGTATAAGACATTACAACAGAATCCACAACAGCATTACTTCCTAAATCAGTATTGTTTTCTGTTAATAGGATTTGAGTATAAAAGCCAGCATTATTTAAACCAAATTCTGAATCATCTAAACCTCCTAAAATTAAATTAAGCGCCTCATCTGTTCTTAAAGAATCTTCCGATTCAGTTTGAGTAGTTTGCCAATTAAAGCTACTTGTGTCGCTAATTATTATATTGTCTGATGTTGGTTGTACTTCAAGACCAATTGTGTTCGGGTCAGTACAAGATACTGCTATTAAACCAATAATTAGGCTTAATGATATGATTCTATTCATGTGTTATTTTTCTATGGTTGCTACCTCCTCCTCTTCAATAAATTGCTCGTAAAAATCTTGGTAAGCATCAATATAATCTTCCGCCCCAGGATATTCCATGAACGGCTTTTCTGAAGTTTTAATATAATCTAACACCTCTTTTTCAATATCCGCACTTGCCTGTACAACAGCATCAGCATAATCAATAGCATGTTTATGCAAATTAGCTATGTTCGATTCTTGCAACATAGCTACGTCCTTTTCTTCTAAATTTTCAAATAATAACTTGTCAGTTATAGTCGTACTCAACACACCATCATAGGTATTATCAAATACAGAGTAAATTACTTTTACATCCTCAAAAAGAGGATCGTCAGCATATAATTTCTTGATGTACATTGGCACTAATGAAGTAAACCAACCTTGACAATGGATAACATCAGGCTTCCAACCTAACTTACGCACTGTTTCAATTACTCCCTTACAATAGAAGATCATACGCTCATCATTATTAGACATAAAACTCCCATCCTCATTATTAAACATATGTTTAGTAAGGAAATACTCATCATTGTCAATAAAGTAAACTTGCATTCTCAATTTTTGAATTGAGGCTACTTTAATAATTAACTGATGGTCAAAATCATCAATAATCAAGTTCATCCCTGAAAGTCTAATCACCTCATGCAATTGATGTCTTCTTTCATTTATAGTTCCAAACTTTGGCAAAAACATTCTAATATCTTTGCCCTTTTCTTGTGTTTTTTGAGGGAGTAGACTCGCCACTTCACCCATTTTTGTTTCCCCAGTATAAGGAACTATCTCCTGCGAAACATACAATACTCTCTTCTTTCCCATTGATAAAATTATTAGTATGCAAAAATATAGAAAAAAAAGCTAAACATCAAAGCTTTTCACTTAGTTTTGTCGCCAACAAGTACAATTTTACTACTGATAGATGTTTATTTTCAAATCAAAAAAAGAATTACAAAAGCATTTATCTGCTTTTGGAAACGAAAAAACAATAGGTTTTGTACCCACAATGGGCGCTTTACATCATGG
>CATEYX010000206.1 GCA_949511925.1 Cryomorphaceae bacterium
GGATCTGAAAGCCCTTCATTAACTATAAGATTAAGTGATAGTTTTGGGCAAGAAATTCTTGATCTTCAGAATGAAGGTTTAAAAGATAACGAGACATTTTTAGAAAATTTTAAAGGAATCAGTGTTGTAGCTAGCGGACAAAACACACTGTTATATTTAAATCCTTCGGGCTCAAATTCATTCTTAAAAATCTATTATCATAATGATGAAAGTACTGCAGATACTTTATCCTTAGATTTTGAGCTTGGTGGTGATGCTGCTAGAATTAATTTATTTAATTCTAAACCATTAGCTAACTTAAATCAAGAAGAAGATAAAATATACATCCAGTCAATGGCAGGCTATAAGGCTAAAATTGCTATAAATAATACTGATTCCATTAAAGCAATGTTAGAAGGAAAATCAATCAATAAAGTAACTATGTGTTTTGATGTCCCTGAAGGCTCTCAAAGTGAATATGTAGCACACGATAAGTTATTTTTAGTGCGTGTAAATGATGAGGGTAGTAATGTATTTTTAGCTGATTATACAATTGAAGGTGAAACGCATTTTGGTGGCCGATTAGATGATGATAAGTACGAATTTAATATTACTAGGTATTTTTATCAGTTGTTGAATAATGATGCGTATACGAACGATTTGTATTTATTACCTGCTGGTGCTGCTGTGAATGCAAGCAGAACTATTCTTAACAAGGATATTAATTTAACGATTCACTATTCAGAATTATAATTAGTATGTATCACTATTGTATCAATTATGATATGATTTTTAGTGTTATTTGTTAAAATTTAAAAAAAAATTATATGTGCGGAATTGTAGGATATGTAGGTGACAAGGAAGCTTATCCAATTATCATTAAGGGATTAAAGCGTTTAGAATACCGAGGGTATGATTCTGCTGGAGTTTCTATAGGCAATAAAGATGAAATTTTAGTTCTTAAAGAAAAAGGAAAGGTTGCCGATTTAGAAGCTTATGCGGCTGAAAAAGACAGCAAGGGTTCTATTGGGATTGGGCACACCAGGTGGGCCACACATGGCGTTCCTAGTCAAGTAAATGCTCATCCTCATGTTTCAGGTGACGGAAAATTATCATTAATTCATAATGGGATTATTGAAAATTATGATTCTATAAAAAAAGCATTAACAAACAAGGGACATACTTTTAAAAGTGATACTGATACTGAGGTATTAGTGCACTTGATTGAAGAAATTAAAAATCATGAACAAGTAGGACTTTTTGAGGCTGTGCGTTTAGCTTTGAATGAGGTAGTTGGTGCCTATGCCATTATAGTTATGGAGCAGGGCGTGAATAATGAATTTATTGCTGCCAGGAAGGGGAGTCCTTTGGTTATAGGAGTAGGTGAGGGGGAGTATTTTGTTGCTTCTGATGCCAGTCCTATTGTTGAATATACTAGAGAGGTAGTTTATCTTGGTGATGGTGAAATAGCTCGGATTAACAAAGATGAAAAACTTGAAATTAAAACGATAGCTAATGTAACTAAAACACCTTTTATTCAGGAGTTGGAACTTAGTTTAGAAGCTATTGAAAAAGGAGGATTCTCTTCTTTTATGTTAAAGGAAATATTTGAACAACCTAAAAGCGTAATAGACACTTTAAGGGGAAGAATTAATCCTGAAACTAAAGAAATAACTTTAGGAGGCATTTCGGATTATGAGCAAAAGATAATGAATGCGGATCGTATTATTATTGTTGCTTGTGGTACTTCTTGGCATGCAGGATTAATTGGAGAATATTTATTTGAGGATCTTGCTAGAATATCTGTTGAGGTGGAGTACGCTTCTGAATTCAGATATCGTAATCCTATTATTAATGAAAATGATGTGGTATTAGCCATTTCACAATCAGGAGAAACAGCTGATTCTTTAGCCGCTTTAGAATTGGCGAAAGAAAAAGGAGCAACTCTCTTAGGTATTTGTAATGTAGTTGGTTCTTCTATTCCTAGGTTAACCCATGCAGGAAGTTATACCCATGCTGGGCCAGAAATTGGTGTGGCGTCAACTAAAGCATTTACTACTCAGATTATAGTACTTACTTTAATGGCAATGAAAATGGCTCATAAAAAAGGTACGATTACAAATAAGAAATATCATGAGATTATTGCCGAACTTGAGCTCATTCCTCAAAAGATAGAAAAAATACTGAAAAAAAATGATCAGATTGAGAAGATAGCAACTGCATTTAAAGATGTATCAAACTTTTTGTATTTGGGTAGAGGGTATAATTTTCCGGTTGCTTTGGAAGGAGCCTTAAAGCTAAAAGAAATATCCTACATACATGCTGAAGGCTACCCAGCAGCGGAGATGAAGCATGGCCCTATCGCTTTGATTGATGACGAAATGCCAATAGTAGTTATTGCTACTAAAAAAGGAAATTATGATAAAGTGGTTAGTAATATTCAGGAAGTAAAAGCAAGAGGAGGAAGGTTGATTGCTATAGTGACGAAGGGTGATAAAACAGTTAGTGAAATAGCTGATTACTGCATTGAAATTCCAGATTGTTTTGATGGGCTATCTCCTTTACTTACCAATATTCCTTTGCAATTGTTATCATATCATATTGCATTAATGAGAGGGTGTAATGTCGATATGCCAAGGAATTTAGCAAAAAGTGTTACTGTTGAGTAGTTTTAGAGACAATATTTGCTTGTAAAAATTCCTTAGTCAAATTGTAAAATCCTGTTATTGATTTTTACTTGTTACAATTCACTTTCAATATTCCATTAAACAATATGAATTGGTTTCAATGTTGAATATTAGAATACTATTATTTCAACAAGTACTATCTTTCTAATAGTACTACATTAATACATGTGATATTTCCGTGAGAATATTCGATTTAATCGACTAACTCCAACTGTATGGGGTGAGCGATTATTAAATCAAGATGTTAAAAAGGAATATTAGAATTTATTTTGAGTCTTTTAAAAATTTAAAATATTCATTAGAACCCACTGACATAGTTGAAATTAAATTAAGACATTCATTTGTGATTTCAATAGGCGAGATATTGTTTTTAAAACTATATTTCCTGCCATCATAAGAGGTTAAACTATTTTCATGTGAATCAAAACATATATTACAGTAAAAGTAATCAATCAACAATTCAGAACAAGTTAATCCAAATTTTTCATGAGATAAATCAAAATCTGATTTTGAAAATATAGTTTTTAATTCTCTACGATTTTCATAATTATTTTCCGGATTAATATTGCTTTTTGACATATAATTATTGTTTGTACAATTGACTAAAATTTTATTAGAACAATCAAAAATCATCAACATGCTTGAAAGAAAAATTATCTTAATAGAATATTTCATTTCTATAGACATAATCATTCATAATCAAGTATCA